>JAYRUI010000064.1:0-9900 GCA_041919175.1 Rheinheimera sp.
AAAAACTGGGGTAACGGATAATTCAAATCGAGCAAACACTGCAACTGTTTTGCCTCTGCCTGACTGCGGGTTTGCTGATAAATATCGTCCAGCATCTGCAGGAAGTTAAAAGTTTGGCTGGAAAGCTCGAGTTTTTCCGCCTCAATTTTGGACAGGTCGAGAATATCGTTGATCAGACTTAATAAATGATCACCACTGCGTAAGACCCTTTGCAGATAGTCAGCTAATTTTTCCTGATCAGTTTCCACCAGCGCTTGTTCACTAAAACCAATAATAGCCGTTAACGGCGTGCGGATTTCATGGCTCATATTGGCCAAAAACACACTCTTCAGCCTGTTGGCCTGCTCGGCGGTTTCCCGCGCCTGAATCAGTTCCTGGTTGGCTTGTGCCAGATGACTGTTGGCCAGCGCTAAATCCTGGGTTCTTTGCTGGACTTTATCTTCCAGCAACTGTTTGTAAGCCCGCTCACGCTCACGGTACACCCTGAGCTGGCGCACCATGACATTAAATGCAGCAAACATGTCACCCAGCTCGTCCTGCTTTTTTACCGTCAAAAGTGTACTGAGATCTCCCCTGCCAACCGCTGTTTTGGCTTCGGTCAGCACTTTAATAGGGTCAAAAATATACTTCACCAACAACCAGTAACATAACAGTGGCAAACCAACAGCAAACACCAGACTCCAGATAAACAACAGCATCGGAAGCATGTTGTGCCCTGCCAGCAACTCTTTTTCATCGAGGGCGCTCAGTAACATAAAATCACCGGGCAACGGGCTGGCCAGCACTAACATAGGTTTACCCAACAACGTCACCTGATGCAGCCGATCGGCCCCGACCGCTTGTTGGATCTGACGAAAGTTCGTTGGCGCAAAAGCGCTGCCTATCAGATTTACTTTGTCAGAATAGGCAATCACACCGGCCTGACTGACCAGTAAATTCACATGCTGATTAAACAACTTGTTTTGCACGACCAAATCCAGCATCCGCAAATCGAGACTGACCACCAGATAGCCCCAGAGCCGGTTTAAATCGGCGCTGTTTTGTGCCGGCTGATAAAGTTTTTGCGCCACTACAATTTTCAGTTCGTTTAAATCGGTTTCACGCGCAATAAAAATGCCCTGATCTTCCACCATGGCCTGCAAAAAAGAGAAATAGTTACTGCGAAAACGCTGATTGCCCTGATTGGGCAGATGTAATGCAGGCACAGACAAACTGATTTCGCCGTTGAGTTTTAACAAGCGTATTTGTTGCAGATCGTTGTCGCGTTGCAACTGGCGCTCCAGCAACACTCTGAGATCGGATACCGCTGTGCCGGCGCCATTTTTCAGATACAACTGCATCTGATCGGTTTGGGCGAGGGTTGTCAGCAGATGTTGTTGTGTATTAAAAAACTGTTCGATTTTTTGTTGTTGCCCACCAAGATGGCGGGCAACCTGAATAAAAGCTTGTTGTGAAAAAGCGGAAGCGCTGAAGTGATAAGCCAGATAGCCGAATAATACTGTGGGCAGCACCAACAACGGAAACATGTATATCACCAGCGTTTCGCGTAATCTCATCTGCCGTTAAATCCGTGACTAACTTTTTGTTATATTCATAGCAGCATACCGAGCTATGTCGCTGCTCACAACAGCTTTAAGGCATAAATCCGCCTTCAGCAACAGCTGCCTGCAATTTTAAGCTTTAGGGTGCTTGATACAAAGTTTCTATCCAGCGTTGTTCAGTAATAAAATTCCAGTGCCAGCTTTTCCATTCTTCCCCTAATCCTTTAGCAATGATCTGCTCCAGGCTCAGTCCGGCTTTTTTATCTGCCTGCACCAAAGCCAGAGTTTTTTCCATCATCTCCAGGCTTTGCTGCAGCCCAGCCTGATTAGTCAGCTCACCATGCCCAGGGATCACCTGCGTCTGTGCATTAATTTTCGCAATCAGACTTTTGGTATTGGCAATATATCCTGCAACAGAGCCACCACTTTTTACATCAATAAACGGAAATCGACCGGCAAACATTAAATCACCGGTATGCAGCACATTGGCCTCTTTAAACCACACCACCAGGTCGCCATCGGTATGACTGACCGGCATCGGAATAAGCTCCAGCGCCACACCATTCATATTCACCTTGAGGGGGTCCTGCAACAACAGAGTCGGCAGACCTTTTTTATCAAATGTTTCGTCGGCGTTTAAACGCTGATAAACATTTTGGTGCGCAATGATAGCTGCGCCCTGCCCAAGCACCTTGTTGCCACTAACATGGTCTGCATGGTGATGCGTATTCACCAGGGTTGCGATTTTGCCATTGGCGGAAATGCTCTGCAGTGTTGCCTGAATTTTTGCTGCAAGTTCAGCAAACTGCGCATCAACCAATAAAACACCTTGTGGCCCGGTGACGGCTGCCATGTTGCCGCCAGATCCTGTCAGCATATAAATATTGTTGGCCAAAGGTTTTGCCTGAATTTGTACATCGGCAAAACGGTCTTTTTCAGCGGCCTGCGCCGAAAATGCCAGTAATGAAGCCGCAAAATAAATAAACCAACGCATATAAACTCCTGTTGTTAAACACTATGGATTGCACTTTAAGTTCTACTGTGGGTTTTACTGAGACATCACCGATTTAGTTCAGCAGTTACTAAAATAAAGACATTCTGAAGACAGTACAACAGAGGGCATTGCATCAACAGTCACCTGCAATAAGTTAAAAGTGCAGGTGACTGTTGCAAAACAACTTTACAGCAGGTAATGCGCGGCTAAAGCCACCACAGGGGAGGCGGAAGGTTTACCATGTTGCCAGTCGCCACCGTCAACACCACTGCCAGCGATATCAATATGCACATAAGGCAAAGGTGTTGCCGCTTGTGCCGATGCCTGATCCAGCCCTGCAGCCACCACTAAAAAGGCCATAGGGAACTGATGACCACGGGCTGTTACTGAAGAAGGAGCGTTATTACAGCTCAGCACATCATCAGCACAAGTTCTTGGTTTGATAAAACTGAAGTCTTCGCGGCGACTGCGCGACACTTCACTTGGGTCACCCCAGACATCACCCACAGCAGCAAGCCTGGCTGACAAGTTAAGGCGCAAGGCTGCACCATTTTCCACCAGCGCAGTGTAAGGGCCAACAGCCCGGGCAGCATGACCCGTTAAGGTTGCCACTGAAAATAACGTTGGATTAACGGCCTGAGCGGCATCTTCACGCAGGTGCGACATCAGATCAGCCAACACCAAACGGCCTTCTGCGTCGGTATTACCAATACGAACACGCACACCGGCATGGCTTTTAATAATTTCATCAGGTACAAAAGCGTCTGAACCTATGCTGTTACGCACAGCGCCAACTTCCGCAATAACTCTGATCCCTTTTGGTTTTAATAAAGCGAGGGTAAGCATAAAACCGGCAACTGCCGCAGCACCGCCTTTATCGCGGCTCATGCCCGCCATACCACCATTAATTTTTAAATCAGCGCCGCCGGTGTCATAGACCAGCCCTTTGCCGGCAAATAACAAAGTTTCAGCAATTTCACCTTCGCCCTGATATTCCAACCGGATCACGGCTGGTTTATGCCGGTCGACCTGCAATGAGCTTCGGGCAACAGCCATTAATAACGGATATTCCGCAAGCAGCTTGTCGATATCGGTTTCCACCTGCACATTGACTGTCGTTTCCTTAAATGCGTGCATGCAATAATCGGCAAAACGCCGCGGTGCCATCCGCTCAGGTTCAGTGCCACATAAATCCCGCGCCAACCGGCGGCCCGCTTCAACTGCATGTAAAAATGCCAGTTGAGCGTCATTTGCACCCACTAAACCTATATGCGTGACGGGTTCCACTTTATCTTCGCCAAGCGCTTCACGGCCTTCCAGCGGTTGCCATAACGCCTGCGCCATCGCCAGATAAACCACTTCTGTTACTTTGGCAAAGCGCGCTTCAGCCGGACCTTGTACCCAGATTAATGGCTTGCGCGCACCGGCGCTTTTCGCTTGTAAGACTGCAACTTTGGCAACGTCAGCAAAACTGCGCACATCATCATAATCGCGATTTAGCGGACCTACCGGCGCAATGATCAGCTTGTGCCTCGGAACGAAAGGACAATGCAACAAAACTGTTTCTTTACCTACCCGCTGATCGATCAGCGCCGCTTGTACCACAAACTGATTTAAAGCTACGTCCGGTAATTGAAATGGAGTGGTGGTGATAACAATCAAAGCGTCAGCTTGCTGATGCTGCAGAGCAGAAGCAAAATCACTGACAGCGTAAAGAAGAGGTAAGGCCATTGTTTTCATTATCCTTCTGATAAAATTGTCGATATTATCCGGCAGCGGCAGATACAGTACAAGTGAGCTATTGCTACAACAGCTTTATCTTGCACGGCATAGCACAACAACAACAGCAAGTGCAGCCCAATACCCGCAGCTATCTGGCCCACCATCATGCAGCTTTAAACAGGCAACCCCCTCCAATTCATCTTGCATTAATCAAATAAAAACAATATTTTAACGGCCGTTCAGGCTCAACAAACCTTCAGTAACCTCTTTGCAAGGAGCAACTTTTGGCCAAAATTACCTTATCACTGCTATTTGCTACTGCAGTTGTTTACAGCTCAGTGTGCCATGCAGGCTTTTATGTGAATACCGGTGTTTATTTCAGCAAGGCAGAAAAACCAATTGATCAACAAGGTACCGGCAGCAGTCTTGGTATAGGTTATCAAGTCAATGACAGCTGGAGCGCGGAGTTTAGTTATGACAATCTGATTGATGAAACGGGAAAAAAGCCGTACGCCACCAATCAGAAAGATCCATTACAGATCAACTGGGACAACGCCTATCAAAACAAAGGATTTATCCTTTCAGCGCTGGGCAAAACAGCCATCAACCCGGCAGCAACTCTGTTTTACCGTATTGGCGTCATGTCCAGTGATGTTGACTTCACCAAATATTCACTTGGCGAAAATGATTGTGGCACCGCGGCGTATCAGAGCAGCAACCAAAGTTTTCCGAGTATTAATGGAAAATCTGTACAGCACACGACGGCTTGTTCTTATAAAGACCAATCAACTGACTTTTTATTGGGCTTGGGCGTCGAAACAAAACTGACCGACAATTGGTTTGGCCGTATCGAAGCAAACCATTTTTTTGCCAACAAGGGCGAAGCTATTACCGCAGCTAAGATCAGTATTGGCTACAGGTTTTAGCCAGTGACTTGCCACAAGTAAACGCGAACTGACAGTGCCGGGAAAGCGCCAATGCTAACCCAGCACTTTTATAACGCCAGAAATGAACCAGCTTAAATAATTTTATTATCCTGCCACTCTTTCTCTTTGCGCATCCGCTCCTGGCGTTTTTCACAGGGCTTGTCACAATCACATGCTTTTTCAATGCCTAAAGCAGCTAAACCGCCACAACTGCCAGCTATCGTTTTACGCTGCACCATGTAGCCTATGGCCATAGCCGCAACAACAACCAGCAACACAATAAAGGTAAGAACAAAAACTTCCATAGCGACCCCACTAACCATCTGACTGCAACGCCCGGTGCGCTGGCAAATTGAATAATGGCATTGTAACAATTTTCGCTGATGAACCCCAACTCAAAATAATCCGCCAGTCGCAGTAACGCACTACAAAAAACATCCCCAAAACTAACTTACTTAACTAAAAAATTGTTACTTAAAAACCGATATTTACAATATTAAAACAATATCTTACGTTTATTTTTTTTTGCTTCATTTAGAGATCACATTAACGTCCACAAAGGTTCTACACAGAAAGTTTTTCAAGCTAACGCCCCCAATAACTCAGACGTTATCATTATTAAAATTGCAGCCTTCTCCCCTATCGTGTTTTTCTAAAGCTTATCGTTCTTGTATTGCTACCGTGGTTTCACTTTACCGTTGTCAGAACAGGCTAACCAAGGCAGGAATAGAAAACTAAAGCATCGCGCTCGCTTGAGAGCCGAACTTTAGATACGGTAAAAGCAGCCAGACAGCGAGAATAATGACAGCATTATGCAGATAGCTAATGATAAGTGGATCTATGAGGAAAGCCTGGCGCTAATGTTGACCCAATAAAAAAGCCAACCCGAAGGTTGGCTTTTTAACAGCGTCAGTGATTAACCACCGAAATCATCCAACAGGATGTTGTCATCTTCTACACCCAAATCTTTGAGCATATTAATAACAGCTTTATTCATCATTGGAGGACCACACATATAGAACTCACAATCTTCCGGAGCTTTGTGATTCTTCAGGTAGTTTTCAAAAATAACGTTGTGGATAAAACCAGTGTAGCCAGTCCAGTTGTCTTCAGGTTGTGGATCAGACAAAGCAACATGCCACTTAAAGTTTTCGTTTTCCGCCTGCAACATATCAAAATCTTCTACGTAGAACATTTCGCGTTTTGAGCGGGCACCATACCAGAAGGTGATTTTGCGTTGTGATTTTAACCGGCGCAGCTGGTCAAAAATGTGTGAACGCATTGGAGCCATACCAGCACCACCACCAATAAAGACCATTTCCGCGTTGGTGTCTTTAGCGAAGAACTCACCAAATGGGCCAGAAATAGTTACTTTATCACCAGCCTTCAGGCTCCAGATATAAGAAGACATTTTACCGCAAGGCAGCGTCAGGTTGTTTGGCGGAGGTGTTGCGATCCGCACGTTTAACATGATAATGCCTTCTTCTTCCGGGTAGTTTGCCATCGAATATGCACGGATGGTTTCTTCGTCCACTTTAGATTCTAAAGTGAAGAACTTGAACCGTTCCCAGTCACCACGGTATTCAGCAGGGATATCAAAGTCTGCATATTTCACATGGTGCGCAGGAGCTTCAATCTGAATGTAACCGCCAGCACGGAAAGGTACAGACTCACCATCAGGGATCTGTAACTTCAGTTCTTTGATAAAAGTGGCTTTGTTATCGTTAGAGATAACAGTACAAGCCCACTTTTTGATACCAAAGATTTCCGGTTCAACTTCAATATCCATGTCTGTTTTCACAGCAACCTGACAAGCTAAACGGCAACCTTCACGGCGTTCACCTTTGGTCAGGTGACCAAATTCAACAGGCAATACGTCGCCACCACCTGAATGCACGTGCACACGGCACTGGCCACAAGAACCACCACCACCACAGGCTGATGACAGGAAAATCCCCTTGTCAGCCAGCACGCCTAACAATTTACCGCCAGCGCCTGTTTTAATTGCTTTGCTTGGATCACCGTTAATGCTGATGGTGATTTCACCGGAAGATACCAGTTTTGCCTTGGCTGCCAGAATCATGACAACCAGAGCTACCACCAGTAAGGTGAACATGCCAACACCAAGCAGAATTTGCGAATCAATCATAATGTTTTCCTTTCAATCGGCTTTATAACGACACGCCGGAGAAGGACATAAAGCCCAATCCCATCAAACCAACCATAATAAAGCGCGAACCTAAACCACGCAGTGCGTGTGGCATATCAGCATATTTCAGTTTCTCACTGACAGCAGCCATCAGGGTGATGGCCAAAGTCCAGCCGATACCACTGCCTAAGCCAAACACCACACTTTCACCAAAGTTGTAATCGCGCTCAACCATAAAGGCTACACCACCAAAAATGGCGCAGTTTACGGTGATTAAAGGCAGGAAAATCCCCAGCGCGTTGTAGAGCGAAGGAACGTATTTATCCAAAAACATTTCCAGTACCTGAACCAAGGCTGCGATAACACCGATATAGGTGATAAAACCAAGGAAGCTCAGATCTGCATCAGGAAAACCTAACCAGGCCAGAGCACCCGGTGCCAGCAGCTTGTGGTAAACGATCTGGTTTACCGGTACTGCCAGTGCCAACACAACAGTTACAGCAATACCTAAACTAAATGCAGTTTTGATCTGTTTGGAAATAGCGATAAAAGTACACATACCGAGGAAAAAAGATAACGCTAAGTTATCGATAAACACGGCACGGACAAACAAACTTAAATAATGTTCCATGTCATGACTCCTTAGTGTTTCTCTTGTTGCTCAGGACGGAAAGTCCGCAGCACCCAGATAAACAGGCCGATAATAAAGAATGCGCTTGGTGGCATTAACAACAGACCCATTGGCTGATACCAGCCGCCAGCACTGATCAGAGGCAGAATTTCAATACCCATTAAAGTGCCAGAACCAAAGAGTTCACGAATCACAGCAACAATCACCAGCAACACTGTGTAACCCAGACCGTTACCAATACCATCAAGGAATGACATCAGTGGTGGGCTCTTCATTGCATAAGCTTCAGCACGACCCATCACAATACAGTTGGTAATTATCAGACCCACAAATACTGACAGCTCTTTAGCTACGTTGTAGGCATAAGCTTTCAGAATTTGGTCAACGACGATAACCAGAGATGCAATGATGGTCATTTGCACAATAATTCGCACACTGGAAGGAATGTGGTTACGGATCATTGAAATGAACATACTGGAGAATGCTGTTACTAAAGTAAGAGCTACGCCCATTACCAGAGCCTTTTCCAGTTTGGTTGTAACTGCCAGCGCAGAACAAATACCAAGTACCTGTAATGCAATTGGGTTATTGGCAAACACTGGTCCGAAGACAAGTGCTTTCATTTCTTTTGCATTAGCCATTGTTTAATGCTCCTTGACGAACTTTAGCCAGGAATGGGGCAAAGCCTTTGGCACCGGTCCAGAACTCGAACGTATATTGAACACCGTTACTGGTTAATGTCGCACCTGATAAACCATCAACATCAGTCACTGAATCAGGAGATGCGTTACCTGGTTTCAGAACTTTGATGGCCGGATTACCGGCGTCGTCAGTAATTTTCTTACCAACAAACTGCGCAACCCATTTTGGATTCTGAACTTCACCGCCTAAACCAGGAGTCTCGGCATGTTCGTAGAAGTTCACACCTTTAATAGTGGTGCCGTCCACATCCAATGCTAAAAACGCATGCATAGTTGACCACAGACCGTAACCATGAACTGGCAGCACTATGGCTGACAACTTACCTGATTCGATGCCATCGTTATAGGCAAAATAAACAGGCGCAACTTTAGCGCGGCGTTTAATTGAGGCTTTGTCATCAGCAGCAGCAAGTACATCACTCAAAGCTGCATCTTTCATGGCTTTGCGGTAGTCGTATTTAGTTGGATCCTGATCTACAAACTCACCGGTATCCAAGTCAACTAAACGTTCCTGCACATGCTTTGCAAACAAAGACTTCACGTCATCACCCGTTAAAAGGCCAGTAGCAACCAGAATGTTTTTCTGTGCATCCACCAGCTTATTTTCAACTTGTTTCGGACGTAACTGAACTGCGGCTGTGGCAACAATAATCGCACAAACTAAACACAAGCCAATGACAACACCAAAGGTTTTGCCGATGCTTTCATTATTATTAGACATTACGTGCCAGCCTCCGCTTGATGTTGCTTTGCGCAACCATAAAGTCAAACAATGGTGCGAACAGGTTAGCGAACAGAATCGCCAGCATCATGCCTTCCGGGTATGCCGGGTTCACTACACGAATCATCACAACCATAAAACCAATCAGAATGCCGTATGCCCATTTACCTGAATCAGTAAATGAAGCTGACACCGGATCTGTTGCCATAAAGAACATACCGATGGCAAAACCACCCAGTACTACATGCCAGTACCATGGCATGGCAAACATAGCGTTGGTGTCTGAACCAATCATGTTAAACATAGTGGCGAAGAACACTGTCCCCACCATCACACCGGCAACGATACGCCATGAAGCAATGCGGAAATAAATCAGTGCCAGACCACCAATCATCAGTGCAAGCGTTGAAGTTTCACCGATAGAACCTGGAATAAAACCGTAGAAAGCATCCCACCATTGTTGATTCACAGACCAGTCTGTTACTTCACCATTAGCAGCTTTAGATAACCAGGTA
>JAYRUI010000065.1:0-9879 GCA_041919175.1 Rheinheimera sp.
AGCAGATCGATGGTGCCAATAATGCCATTCATCGGGGTGCGGATTTCATGGCTCATGGTGGCCAGGAAAGTGGATTTGGCTTCGTTGGCTTTTTCAGCGGTAATTTTGGCGCTTTCCAGCGCGTCAGTGCGCTCTTTAATGCGGGTATCTACTTCCTGTTTTAACTGCGCAATATTGGTTTCTGAGGTTTTTAACTCTTTTTGGCCAAGGGCTATTTTTTTAAATAACTGATTGATATTTAGAGCCAGGTTGGCCAAGCCGTCGCGGCCACTTAAAGTGCCGGTAAACTGACCAAGGTTGATGGCGGCCGTGATATCGTCATTGAGCAGGTCAATATCCCTTTGCACTCTTTTATCCAGATGTTTGGCCAGCAGCCAGGCAAAGAGCAACCCCAACAGCAAAAATAGCACCAGCTGCAACAGATAGGGCAGATAATCAAAAGGAGCGGATTGGCTGACCAGCATCAACTGACCCAGAGGTTTGCCTTCGTGCATAATCGCCTGCAAGTACACGGAGAACCCGGCTTGCATCTGCGGTTGAGTCAGGGCAATCGCTGGATTAAAACCGGCAAGGCCGTTGGTGTGCACCATCAGTTTGGGCTCAGGCTGTTGTTGTTTATATAAATAAGCCGCGCGGCCTTGTCGTGGATTATTCACCAGCTCTAACAGGGGGGAAGCGTCGTCCCAACGCGCCAGTTGCACCATAGGGCTTATGGCCTGAGCCAATAGCTGAGCGTCCTGCTTCAGATTATGATTGGCCGGTTGCGCCTGATAATCTTGCCAATCCAGCGCGAACTTCAGACCACTTTGCAGGCAAACCAGCGCCAGCACCAACAAAGCCAGCCGTAAAAACAGCGGGGAGACAAAAGAGGTTTTTTCCATATAAAACAGCCGACCAGTTTTATGAACTTAAACAGAAATTTTATTCTAACCATTTTTAATCCGACCACCACTGTTTTGTCGTCCATGAATCAATTAGTTAAGCTAAAGGCAAAAACAACATCATTTAACTTTTGTGGTGCTGAATGTGTGCTGAGACTGCACTTTTTGTAGATTAAATAGCTGTTTTGTTCAACTTCTAGGCTGTCAGCACAAGAAGGGCAAAAAAAAGTTGACTTGCCACGGCAAAATCCGTTTAATACCCCCCGTTGCCCAGATAGCTCAGTCGGTAGAGCAGCGGATTGAAAATCCGCGTGTCGGTGGTTCGATTCCGCCTCTGGGCACCATAAGTTTTTGGTGTGTTGATTGAAGCAAATCATCAGTTCACTGCAGTGTTCGCTTTAAAGAACAAAGCCGCTTTAGCTCAGTTGGTAGAGCAACTGACTTGTAATCAGTAGGTCATCCGTTCGACTCGGATAAGCGGCACCATTAATGCTGAAGCATTAAGTTTTAAAGCAAAAGTTTTGCCCAGATAGCTCAGTCGGTAGAGCAGCGGATTGAAAATCCGCGTGTCGGTGGTTCGATTCCGCCTCTGGGCACCATAAAAAACAAAAAGGCCAGTCAACAGACTGGCCTTTTTGTTTGCATTTTTTGTGTTGTGCTTTCAGCACTCTGATTGTTATCAACAGCAAAGGCTATAGCCACATTTTTTGTGTGATATCAGGGTTAAATATCCGCTTTTGTGAAGTGATTGCTAAATTGTAAGTTTCGTTCTAAGCTGCGTGCCCTTTTTATTTTTGTGACCTGAATTGCCTGAGGTTCTGCTGTTTTGGCGTGGACTTCAGATCCAGGTTAAAAGTTGATGACTCTGAACTATCTTTAAGCATCGGCAGAACAGCTTAGTGTGGTTAAGGCCGGACTCAGAGAAGGTCTGTTTTACTGGATACTGCTGTTTCTGTTGTTGTGCTGAGTCAACCGAGGTAATGAATATGACAAAAGCGATTATTCTGGTACTGGATAGTTTTGGTATCGGCAGTGCCCCTGATGCTGAGAAATTTGGGGATGCAGGTGCCAATACATTCAATAGTATTGCCCGCGCCTTTGCCAATGCAAAAGGCAGGCAACTGGCACTGCCTAATCTGGCCAGATTAGGTTTGGTGAAAGCCGCTTTTGCTGCATCTTCAGAAATTGCAGCAGTGGCAGACCATGAGCCACCACAGGGCGCTTATGGTTATGCAGCAGAGCTCTCCAGCGGTAAAGATACGCCAAGTGGTCACTGGGAAATTGCCGGTGTACCCGTATTGTTTGACTGGGGCTATTTCCACAACAAACAACAGAGTTTCCCGCAAGAGTTGATCACCGAATTATGCCAGCGCACAGGCGTTGCCGGCATTTTGGGCAATTGCCACGCGTCAGGCACAGATATTCTGGTGAAGTTGGGTGATGAGCATGTAAAGAGCGGTATGCCTATTTGTTACACCTCGGCTGACAGTGTTTTTCAGGTTGCAGCCCATGAAGAACATTTTGGCTTAGACAAACTCTACCACTTTTGTGAAGTCGCCCGAGAATTACTGGACCCTTACAATATAGGCAGGGTCATAGCACGGCCATTTTTGGGTGATAGTGCACAGAATTACGCCCGTACCGGTAACCGCAAAGATTATTCGGTGTTACCGCCGGCGCCAACGCTGCTGGATAAGCTGACACAAGCAGGTGGCACCGTAGTCAGCATTGGTAAAATTGCCGATATTTATGCCCATCAGGGTATCAGCAAAGCGGTCAAAGCCAATGGTCTGGCTGCTTTGGTAGACAAAACACTGGAAGAGTACGCGAAGGCGCCGGATCGTAGCCTGATTTTTACCAATCTGGTGGATTTTGACCAGAACTATGGTCATCGCCGTGACCCTATTGGTTATGGTGAAGCGTTGGAATATTTTGACAGCCGCCTGCCAGAAATCACCGCTGCACTTGATGAAAACTCGGTGTTGTTAATGACTGCTGATCATGGTTGTGATCCAACCTGGGTAGGTACCGAACATACCCGCGAGTATGTGCCGGTATTGTTCAGCGGCCCGCAGGTCGCGCCGGTCAATCTGGCTGAAAGGCAAAGTTTTGCTGATATGGGCCAGACGCTGGCTGAATTTTTTGGTCTGGAAAAACTGGCTTATGGTGAGTCGTTTTTGGCCCAGACCAGCATGAAATCTAACAAATAAGAGATAACAGATGACCACTCCACATATCCACGCCGATGTAGACGCTTTTGCACCCACAGTTTTAATGCCGGGCGATCCGCTGCGTGCCAAGCATATCGCCGACACCTTTTTAACCGACGTGAAGTGCATTAACACAGTCCGTAATATGTACGGTTTTACCGGTAAATATAACGGCAAAGACGTCAGCGTGATGGGCTCTGGCATGGGCGTGCCGTCCATGTCTATTTATGCCACTGAACTGGTGAAGTTTTATGGTGTAAAAAACATTATCCGTATTGGCTCTTGTGGTGGTTTACCACTGTCGGTGAAAGTGCGTGAAGTGGTGATTGCCATGGGCGCCAGCACAGATTCAGCAGTGAACCGCAACCGTCTGCAAGGGATGGATTTTGCCGCTTTAGCCAGTTTTGATTTGTTAGAACGTGCTGTAGCTGCCGCCCGGGCCAAAAACATTGGTGTCAAAGTGGGCAACGTGTTCACTTCTGACTTGTTTTACAACCCAAATGAAACCCTGTTTGATACGCTGGAAAAATACGGCATTTTAGGGGTCGAAATGGAAGCCGCCGGTTTATACGGTGTCGCTGCCGAATATGGCATTAATGCACTTTCTATTATGACGGTGTCCGATCATATCCGTACCGGTGAATCGTTAAGCCCGGACGAGCGTCAGACCAGCTTTAACGAGATGGTTGAAATCGCTTTGGCACTGGCATAAGGAATTTTGTATGTCACTTTGCAGCAATAAAATGTTTTATGTGTCGTGGGAAGCGTTTCACCGTGCCACTAAAGAGTTGGCCAAGTTATGCCTTGATGGCGGCTTTGACAGCATAGTGGCGGTGAGTCGCGGTGGTTTAGTGCCTGCAGCTATTCTGGCGCGCGAGCTGAATATCCGCGTGGTCGACAGCATTTGTGTGTCGAGCTACGACCACGACCAGCAGCGTGAGCTGAAAATTTTAAAAGACGCTGCTATTAAAGATAGCCCTAAGCTATTGATTGTGGACGATTTGGTGGACACAGGCGAAACTGCCAAAGCGCTGCGTGAACATTTCCCGCAAGCTTGTTTTGTTACTGTGTATGCCAAACCACAAGGCAAACCGCTGGTCGACAAATACATCACTGACATTGAACAGGACACCTGGATCCAGTTGCCCTGGGATATGGAGCTGGCCTATAGCCAGCCGCTGGCAGAGCAATAAGCCGGTTGCAGTAAAACCAATAAAAAAGCGCCTTTTTTGGCGCTTTTTTATTGGCTGTTAAATCTGTGCTACTCCTGCTGAAACTTCGCTGATGTTACAACAGCAAAAACTTCAGCAGTAACAAGAGCGCCGTTGTCAGTCCAGGCTGAGTTTCACCCAGACTAAACGATGATCCGAGCTAGCTCCGCGGCTATTCACCACTTCGTGCAAAGGCTCGCCCGGGGCTGGCCAGAACACGCCACTTTGCTGCACTTTGATACCGGCTTTGGCTGGCAATACATAATCGGCCCGCATCCGCCAGCCAGCCGTGTGTGAAGGGCCATGCGGATTTGTCGGGCTATGCAGCGCACCACCTTTGCTGGCAGGTGTTGGCTGGTTATTAATAAGCGGATGATTCACCAATGCCGAGATAGCATCTCTAAAAGCGTCACCTTCATCTGGGGATGAATTTAAATCGCCCAAAATCACAAAAGGTGCTTTGGCCTGATAACCGCCTTTATTGCCCTTGTCGTCATAGATGTAAGACTGACCAGACAGGTAATCCAGCCAAAAACGTACTTCGTCATGGTTGCGGTGGCCATTGCGGTTTTCTGCACCATCAAAGACCGGCGGAGTGGGGTGGCTGGCCAGAATGTGCAAGGTTTTATCGTTCACATTCAGTGGTATGTCCCAATGCGACTTACTGGACAGTGGCATTTGTTGCCAGGCGTCGTGGCTAAACCAGGGGCTGCCATCGGCTTTTTTGGTGGTTTTATGGCCAGGCATATCTTTCCATTTAAAATGCTGGAAAGTGCGCACTTGTTGCTCGTTAATTGGGAAACGCGATAGCAGCACCATGGCATATTGGCCAGGGTATTTACCAAAACCCCAGGCATCTTCGCCCGGTGTATTAACTTTGCCATCGTTGTTTAAATCAAAACCGCTTGGCTGGCCTGTATTGACGGTATTGTAGTAAAAATGCGGGTAACTGATTGGCGTGCCGCCCTGCTGAGGTTTCGCCAGATAGTTATCAATAAACAGCTGCACCCCGGTATTGGGGTCGGCAATATAATCAAATTCGTTCAGCAAAATAATATCAGGCCGCACCTGCTGAATAATGGCGGCGATATTTTTGATCTGTGGGTTGTCGCCTTGCTTTAAGCGCTCTGACAGCACTTGAGGCCCCAAAGGCTGGCCTTTCTCGACATAGTTTTCCGCTTCCATGCTGACATTAAAAGTGGCAATAGTGAGTTCAGTGGCCTGAGTGCCTTGCACAATCGACATCAATAACACTCCTGACAGCAGTTTTAACATAGGGATTGATTTCAACAAATAAACCTCATTGCAGTAAAGCTTGCGCCGATAGAAAAAACAAACCCCGACACTGGCCGGGGTTTGTCAATTTTAACTAGCTGACATTATCAGAAGTTGTATTTCACGCCTACACGCATTGTCCACAGCGAAGGTTGGGCAACACGGGATTGCTCAGGCGCGGAGAACGAGTTGTAAGAGTATTTGCCGTTCGCGATTGTCGCGTTCACAACGTTAAAGTTGCTTGGGAAGCTTGGCTCGTATAATACGCCCCAGTCATCGTTCAGCAGGTTACCGATGTTTTCAATGACAAAGAACGCGCTGGCTTCGTGATCAGCAACAAAAGCAGGCAGCTCTTGCTCTACACGCAGGTCAACTTTTGTCCACCACTTACCATCGAACTCGTTACGAGGTGCAATTTCACCAGCGTATTTGCTCAGACCAGTTTTGTTCAGGTATTCAAAGAACTGCTCTTTCGGGAAGTTGGCAGCAAACACAACTTTGCTGTCATCCGGACCTGTTGGTACATATAACAACTGACGGCCGCTGGCGATATAGTCACCAAATGGCGCGTTGTTGCTAAAGGTGTAGCTGAACGGTTTACCTTGGTTACGTGAAGCAAACAGGTTGAATTTAGTTTCATAACCTGAAACGAATTCATACTTGTAGCCTAACTTAAAGGTGAAACGGTTCGGGATGTCGTAGTTAGAGCGCGCAACACCCGGGTTTTCAGTATCAGTTACAGCTGGCTGTGAGTAGTTAGAGAAAGCCACTGAACTTAACATTGGGTTGACGTCTTCTGCCTTGTTATTGGCATAAGCAAGTGCCCAATCCAGGTTAAAGTCGTATTCTTTGCTTAACATCACAGAGATAGTGCGCTGATCACCAGAATCACCATCCACGTTGGTCAGCACGTAATCTTCCTGACGGGTACCAAAGGCGCTGCCATAAATTGGACGGCCATCCGGCGCGGTGCCAACAACTTTACGAGTTAAGTCTTTGATAATGGCCGCATCTTGTTTTTTGGTTAACAACACGTCAGCCATAATGATGTAATCATCCGGCAGGGTGTAAGTTGCACCTAACGCATATTTCCACTCAGACGGTAACTTGAAGTTTGGATCTAAAGTGTTGATTGGACCATCGACAGTTGAAGTGGCGATAAAATCGATACCCTTTTGCGGGATATCAAAAATAGGACGACCAGCACCATCAAACTTCATGGTAAACAGTGACTGACGGGCCGTGTTGTTGTCACGGTATTCCAGTGACTTCACGCCGTCGTTGGTGTAGTTGTTTGACAACCAAACGTTCGGGTTACCGCCTGAATACAGACCTATACCACCCCGTACTTCTAAATCTTCAGAAGCAGCCCAGTTAAAACCAATACGTGGTTGTACTAAACCTTCACCATCGATGTTCTGCTGGTTGGTAAAACCATAACGGCTTTCAAACTTAGCATTGTAACGTGGCATGTCGCTGCTGGTGTAGAAGTCGTAACGCAGACCGTAAGTTAAGGTCAGGTCGTAATCGACCAGATACCATTGATCCTGTGCGTATACCGTGTTGATGTCGTAGCCAAATTCAGCTGCGATGTCGTTGACGTTGTTGGTACCGGCTGCGTTACGGTAAGTAATACGTGATGGAATGCCTGCTTCAAAATCAGCAACGCTGGCGAACTGGTATTCACCCTGGCTGTCAGCAACAAACAGGTTGAAGATGTCGTAAGACTCACGCTCAAAACCAGCAGACAAAATGTGGTCGCCCAGCGTGTAAGTACCGACCAGCTTCATAAAGGTGGTGTCGTACGTCAGTTTGTTGGCATGACGGCTGTCATCAGCGCCGAGGAACACACGACCTGAACTTACACGGCCGTTTGCTGTGTTAGAAGTGGTGATTTGCACTTCACCGAAGTCAGTGCCGTTCAGAGGAACAACATAAGCATCGGCTTCGGCATAACCTAAACGGAATTCGGTAGAGAATTCGTCGGTCCAGTCTGACATCAACTGACCAACATAAGAGTTGAAAATAGTTGAGCTGTCATACAAGTGATTTGAATATTCGAAGTTGTTGTTACCACGGTCAGCTTCACGTACTGTGTTGCCGTCGTTGTAGTTAAAAGTGAAAGCCGCGCGGTGCTGCTGGTTGATATACCAATCCAGCTTGGCCAACAGTTTTTCATCTTCAACCGGCATTGAACTTGGAGTCACGCCCGGGTCATAGTTATATTTTGACTTGGCAGCTGCCAGGATACGGTCGTAAGAGTCTTTGTTCAGGAACGGAACTTCAGACGCTGCACCTGAACCGATGTAACCACGGTCAAAAGTGTCAACGCCTTCCAGTTTTTCAACTGCAACAAAGAAGTACAATTTGTCTTTAGCAATTTCGCCGCCAACGTTCAGACCAAAACGTTTTTCGCTGAATGGTGCAACATAAACGTCAGTACCTTCCAGCTTGTCGCCTTTCATTGAATCATTGGTGTAGTCGTAGAAGAACGAACCTGTGGTTTCGCTTTTACCTGACTTGGTTACGGCGTTGATGTTACATGCAGTAAAACCACCGTATTTCACATCAAACGGAGCCAGTTCAACAGCAACCTGAGAAATAGCATCATAAGAGAATGGCATACGGGTCGTTGGGTAGCCGTTGCTGCCTAAACCGAAGTTGTCATTCATGCGCACGCCGTCAACAGTCAGACTGTTGAACCGAGGGTTAGCACCGCCACACTGGATGGAGCCTGAGTTAGTCTGGTCAACATAAATACGTGGGTCAACACGAACGATATCTTTGATATCACGGTTGATGGCTGGAGAATTTTGCAGATCTTCTAAGTTGAAGTTCGTTGCAGGGCCTGTACCACCGTAGTTAGAGTTGCTGATTGCCGCACCTGTAACAGCAATTTTTTCCATTTGTTCTTTTTGCTGTTCCGGAGTTTCTAACTGCACCGGCAGATTTAAAGTGTCACCCAGCTTCAGGAAAATATTGTTGATGGTTTTATTGCCGTTTACAGCGTCAACCACTTCAATTTTGTAAGGACCGCCAACAGCCAGGCCACGACCTGAGAAAGTACCTGTATTGTTGGTGTTCAGTACTTTTGAAGTGCCGTTACGTAAGTCGGTGACAATGATTTTGGCGTTTGGAACTACAACACCTGAAGTAGAAGTTACAATACCACGAATATTCGACGTCGTATCGTTGGCCATTGCTGGTGCCGATAAACCGGCAGCCAGAGCAACGGCAACAGCGATCCGGCTCAGGTTAGCTTTGAGTATCATCCAATAGATCCTTAGTGAGTTGACTAAATTTATAGGTTTTTTGTAGATTTTCCGGCGCAGTCAATCACCGGAAAACAATTGGCGAATATATTAACAAAGTCTGTATGACATTTTAATTACTAATTGTCAGTTTGAGTGAAAAATGCGCTCAGTCAATTCACTTTCGCCGAAAATAACGACAAAATTGGCTGCTTTAGCTGTTCAGGTGTTTAGATGTCTGTTTTTGTTGTGGGGAATTTCAGACCTGTGGTAAATGTGTTTGTAAGCTTGTCGCAGTTGTTACAGGTTTTGCTATTTATAAATTCACGCAAATTGGCGATAATTCACGGTAATTTCCATTAATAAGAATCGAACCGTGGCCAAACCTACCATTATTGCAATTGCCGGTGCTTCTGCGTCTGGCAAAAGTCTTTTCGCGTCAACCGTTTATCAGGAACTTGTTGCTGAATTTGGCGGTGAACGTATTTCAGTGCTGGCAGAGGACGCCTATTACCGTAATCAGGACCACTTATCGATGGATCAGCGGGTGCTGACCAACTATGACCATCCGGCCGCCTTTGAACATGAATTGCTGGCCGCACATTTGCAGCAGTTGCGCGAAGGTCAGGCGGTAGAAATGCCGCAATATTGTTATAAAACCCACACCCGCAAAGCTGAAACCATTAAGGTGCAACCGGCCAAAGTGATTCTGGTGGAAGGTATTTTGTTATTAACCGACGCGCGTTTACGTGAGCAATTTAATATCACTGTGTTTATGGATACACCGCTGGATGTATGTTTATTGCGCCGCATTAAAAGAGATATGGAAGACCGGGGCCGTACTTTAAGTTCTATCACCGAACAATATGAAAACTACGTACGTCCGGCTTTTTTTGAGTTTATTTCACCGTCGAAACAATATGCTGATTTGGTGGTGACCCGTGGTGGCAAAAATGAAATTGCCATTGATATTATTAAGACAAAAATCCGCTCCTTGCTTGCCGTTTGATGCTGAGCACTGATAAAAAACCGCTGTTATAGCGGTTTTTTT
>JAYRUI010000066.1:0-9855 GCA_041919175.1 Rheinheimera sp.
TACTTACTTTTTCTACCCGGTCAATCAGGCTTAAATCCAGGTTGCCCGGAATAAAACCCGCGCCTATGCCCTGAATTTTATGTGGGCCTGGTTTTAATTCTTCACCGGCCAGTGCCTGGCTGATCACCGGAGAGTCAGCAGGTTCAACAGCGACGCTTACCAGCGGATGTTTCTTTTCATTTTTGATATAACGGCTGACACCTGTAATGGTGCCACCAGTACCCACACCAGCGACAAAAATGTCAATGTGGCCGTCGGTATCATTCCAAATCTCAGGGCCTGTGGTATCAAAGTGAATTTGTGGGTTAGCCGGGTTTTCAAACTGCTGTAATAACAAATATTTATCCGGATTTGACGCCTGAATTTCTTTGGCTTTTTCAATGGCACCTTTCATGCCTTTCGGGCCTTCAGTCAGCACCAGATTGGCGCCCAAAGCCTTTAACAACTTACGACGTTCCAACGACATAGTCGCCGGCATGGTTAACGTCAGCGGATAACCGCGGCTTGCCGCCACAAAAGCCAGGGCAATACCTGTGTTCCCTGAAGTGGGTTCAATCAGCTCTTTGCCGGGGCCCAACAGACCTTTTTTCTCAGCGTCCCAAATCAGCGCTGCGCCTAAACGGCATTTCACGCTAAAACTTGGGTTACGCGCCTCAATTTTGGCAAACACGTTGCCAGTGGTGACGCGGGAAAGTTTGACTAAAGGCGTATTGCCAATTGACAAAGAGTTGTCCTGATAAATTTTTGCCATGCTAAGCTCCAGCACATTAAGATGCGATTTAGCATAACCGCAATGTTTAAAAACGAAAGTAGCGTTTTGGCATAAGTTATAAAATTATTAGTTATAAGCAGGGCAAGGCATGAGTTTTCAAAGTACCCAAGATTATATTGTCAGCGCTGAACTAGCGCTGGCGGTGAATGCAGCCATTTCTTTAGAAAAACCATTATTAATCAAAGGCGAACCCGGTACAGGTAAAACAAAACTGGCCGAGCAGCTGGCCGAAAGTTTGGGTACCGAACTGATCCAGTGGCATATCAAGTCCACCACTAAGGCCCAGCAGGGGTTGTACGAATATGACGCTGTGTCGAGGCTGCGGGACAGTCAGCTCGGCGACAGCAGAGTGCATGATATTAAAAACTATATTAAACCCGGCAAACTCTGGTTGGCTTTTACCGCTGAAAAACGTCCGGTGTTGCTCATCGACGAAATTGATAAAGCCGATATCGAATTCCCGAACGACTTGCTGCACGAACTGGATCAAATGGCCTTTGATGTGTACGAAACCGGCGAAAGTATCAAAGCGAAAGTCCGGCCTATCGTGATCATCACGTCCAATAATGAAAAAGAGCTGCCCGATGCGTTTTTACGCCGCTGCTTTTTCCACTATATCCGTTTTCCGGACGCCCAAACCTTAAGCGCTATTGTGGACGTGCATTTGCCTGGTTTAACTCCCGCCTTGCTGACACAAGCGCTGGAGCTGTTTTTTGGTTTGCGTGACATGCCGCAATTAAAGAAAAAACCGTCCACTTCTGAGCTGATTGACTGGCTAAAGCTGTTACTTGCAGAGCAGGTGCCGGCTGAAACCTTAGCGCAAAGCAAAGAAAAGGGCGGTTTAATGCCGCTGTATGGCGCATTGTTAAAAAATGAACAAGACGTTGCTTTGGTCGAAAAGCTGCTGTTTATGGCCAAAAGGGCCGGGCGTTAAACAATGTTGATTGAGTTTTTTCTGACGGTACGCAAATACGGCGTTCCTGTCAGCATCACCGAATGGCTGGATTTACTGAAAGCTTTAGAAAAACAGCTGGCGTTTGCCGATATGGCCGAGTTTTATTTGTTAGCGCGTTTATGCATGGTGAAAGATGAAGTGCATTTTGACAAGTTTGACCGCGCCTGTGCCGAATATTTCGAAGGTGTACAAAGCCTTGATTTAGCAAGTCTTATTCCGCCTGAATGGCTGGTGCCCAATCTTATCCGGCAATTATCAGCAGCCGACAAAGCCGCGTTGCAAACAGCCGGTGGGCTGGAGGAATTATTAAATAAATTCCGTGAACGCTTAAAAGAGCAACAAGAGCGGCATCAGGGCGGTAATAAATGGATAGGCACAGGCGGCAGCTCACCTTTTGGCGCTTATGGTTTTCATCCTGAAGGCATTCGGGTGGGGCTACAAGGCTCAGGTCAGCGCCGGGCGGTCAAAGTGTGGGATGAACGCCAGTTTGCCGATTTAGACAGTAAAGCTGAGCTGAATAACCGCAATATCAAAATAGCACTGCGCCAGCTACGCCGTTTTGCCCGCACCGGCGCCACTCAGGAGCTTGATTTAGCCGGCACTATCAGCGCCACCTCAAAACAAGCAGGTTACCTTGATTTGCAGTTTCAGCGTGAACGCCATAATGCGGTCAAAGTGCTGATGTTATTTGATGTCGGCGGCTCGATGGATGACTATATCGGGCAGGTGCAACAGCTGTTCAGTGCCGCGCACAGTGAATTTAAGCAACTGGAATTTTTTTATTTTCATAATTGTGTGTATGAGCATGTGTGGCGCAGCAATAAAAGACGGCCGCAGGATTTGATGTCGGTACAGGAGCTCATCCGCACTTATCATTCTGATTACAAACTGATTTTTGTTGGTGATGCCACTATGGGTCCTTATGAAATCAGTTATCCGGGCGGCAGTGTCGAACATTTTAATGCTGAAGCTGGCGCTGTCTGGCTGGAGCGGCTGACGCGGCATTTTGCTCATCATGTCTGGCTAAACCCGCAACCGCAGGATTGGTGGCGTAGTTATCCGTCTATTGGCCTGATACAGCAGCTGATGCAACAACGGATGTATAGCTTGTGTCAGGACGGGCTCAGTGCAGCCATCCGCACTTTGCTGAAAAAATAGTCGCCATAGCGCCTTGCCATAAATTGCAGCCACCATCTGAACTGGTTAAGATAACTTTTTGAATTTATGTTTATTTTTAAGGTTCAGTCATGGATGTAAATAATAACAATAATATAAAAACCGACGATTCCACAGAAATTCATGCGCCACTTACCCGGAAAGAAACCCGCGAAATCGTGACGCCTTATGCTTTTATGGTTTCCGACGATTTGTTGGGTGTGCCGCTGGCAAGCCCAATGCGCCGCGCTGTGGCGATGGGCATTGATGGCATTATTATTTTTGGTTTGGCTTCAGCCAGTTTACTGTTTATTTTACCGGTGATGTTGTATCTCTGCTGGTTGCGGTTCCAGCTCAAAAAATACACCCATGTGGTGCTGTTATTGCTGGTTACTTTTGTGTTGTCGGGCACTGCGACAGTGGCGCCGCAACTGATTAGTGAACAAGACACCAGCACTTCGATTCAGTCCGGTGAGGACGATCTTGACGCCACGCAATCGGCCCTGCTTGCTGTAACCTTATTTGAACTGATGAAAGAGCAATGTCAGTTTGAATGTGTCGCGGCTGAACTGGAAAAAGCCAGCGAACAACTGGCGCAGGCGCAGGTGCCGGCTAAAACTGCCAAAAACTTATTAAGTGATTTGTTAGACGCTACAGACACCAATGAAAACGCCAAAAGCTTGCTGTTGAAACAGCTGATGAGCAAGTACCCAAAAATCAAAGCTGCCACAGTGGTTGCGTCTAACAATGATACTGAAGTTGTTGTGCCTGCCAAAACAGCAGAGTTGCAGTCCGCAAAGCCTTTGCAAAAACAGGAACAACCCTGGTATATGCCCTCAGAAGATACCCAAAGTGTGATTGGTTGGGTCAAAGGTATTCTGGCGGATTTTGGTCTTGGTTTGGGCTGGGCGGTGTTTTATTTTACCGCTTATATTCACTGGGCTCATGGCCAGACTATCGGTAAAAAACTGTGTCAAATCAAAGTCATTCAGTTAGATGGTTCTGATCTGAATGTGTTTGCCGCTTTTAGCCGCCAGGGCGGTTATGGTGCCGGTTTTGCCACTGGTTTAATGGGTTTTTTGCAGGTGTTCTGGGATCCGAACCGTCAGGCGATTCAGGATAAGGTGGCGTCAACAGTGGTGATCCGGTTAAATCAGCCAAAACGGCCGTTACACCATTAACCTGGTTTTCTATTGTGAAGCAGCCCTGTCGGTGGCGGAAAAGTTTGCTGCAAGGGCTGCTGTAACCTCATCCTGAACGGTCTTTCCGCTGTTTTTAGTTGTTAAAAATTGCCTGTCCGGCAAATGGGATCGGTTATACTGGTACGACATGTAAAACAGCGGCCGTTGCACAGAGCCGCACCCAAGACAAGATAGCGCCGGAGTGAAAAATGAAAGATGTGGTGATCAGTGGTTCAGGGGTCTTTACCCCAGAGTTAACCATCAGTAATGAAGAGTTAGTGGCCAGTTTTAATCAATACGTCGATTTATTTAATGCAGAAAATGCGGCAGCGATTGCCAGCGGTGAAGTGATAGCGCTTGAATATTCCAGCTGCGAATTTATTGAAAAAGCTTCAGGTATCAAATCGCGTCATGTGCTTTATAAAGACGGCATTCTTGACCCTTATGTGATGCAGCCGGTATTCCCTAAACGCGGTGAAGATGAAATACCGGAAATGGTGGAAATGGCGATAGTTGCTGCCCGCGAAGCCATGGCACAGGCTGGCAAAACTGCCGCCGATATCGATTTAATTATTTGCGCCGCTTCCAATATTCAGCGCGCTTATCCGGCTTTAGCCATTGAACTACAACAACAACTCGGCGCTTCAGGTTACGCTTTTGATATGAATGTGGCTTGTTCTTCTGCCACTTTTGGGATCAGTAATGCTGTGAATGCCATCCGGGGTGGCACAGCCAAAGTGGTGCTGGTGGTTAATCCGGAATTTGCATCACCGCAGGTCAATTACACCAGCCGTGACAGCCACTTTATTTTTGGTGATGTGTGTACCGCTACTATTATTGAAGCCACTGATACCTGCACTGCAAAAAACGCCTGGAAAATTCTGGGTATGCGTCTTAAAACCGAATTTTCCAACAATATCCGTTGTGACGTTAGTTACACCGACCATTGTCATCCGGAAGTTGACCCAGACACGCCATTTTTTAAACAACAAGGCCGCAAAGTATTTAAAGAGTTGTTGCCAATAGTCGCTGACGTGATCCTGACTGAAATGGCCGTGCTGAATGTGCAGCCTGAAGATCTGAAACGGTTATGGCTGCATCAGGCCAATATCAATATGAATATTTTTGCCGCCCGCAAAATTCTGGGCAGAGATCCGGAGCCAGGTGAAGCACCACTGGTGCTGGATACGTATGCCAACACAGCTTCTGCCGGTTCAATTATTGCGTTTCACCAGAACAAACAAGGTTTGCAGGTGGCTGACAAAGCCGTACTTTGTTCTTTTGGTGCCGGTTATTCGGTGGGTTGTTTAATGCTGGAAAAATTCAGCTAAAACAATAAATAAAACTGTCCTGCGTCACAGACGCAGGACAGAATTTTGATCATAAGACAACGGCGACGGCACAAAAGCATCTGCTTCATTGTCGTTGCACCAATTGTCGTTATCTATCAGATAACGGAACTGGAATTCCTGCGCTGTTGGCAACGTGATGGTGGTACTGAAATCGCCATTCTTCTGCTTTTTCATTGCCAATGCCTGCCAATCATTAAATTCGCCCAGTACTGCAACAGTGGCGGCACTGGCCGCTTGTTCTTTGGGCACGACAAAAGTCACTTTACATGCGGGTTTGGTTTTCAGATATTGTTTGCTGATCGACATTTCCTGCTCCTTTTGGTGATGCGTCTTTAGCCCATGATTCCATGCCTATTGGCGGAACCTTTCAAAGCTAGCACAAAAATATGACCAAAAAAAATACAATAAAATTCAACTATGCGGCACATTCCAGCTGACTCTGGGAAAACTCCGGCAAAAAGGTTGCAGCTGAAAAATAACTGTTAAAACCACAGCCGAATTCCGTTGTAGTGCTGGTAAACAAACCTCGCAGACAATATTTTGCAACAAAGACCAGATAACGCTGAAGACGGATTTTGTACTTGGATATAAGTTCATCAAGTTGTGCAGATTAACTTATTGAATAAATTTAGTTTTTTAGCTGTTTTATCAGGCTTTATCAGGTACAGCGATAAACTGCAGCAACAAAAAAACCGCCGGAGCGGTTTTTTAGTCTGATAGAACCCACAGCGGATTTTTTGGCTATCGCAGCCAACCTATCGCTGGTTTATCCTGATAGTTAACACTCAATAATATTGACTGCTAAACCACCACGGGATGTTTCTTTATATTTGCTTTGCATATCGCGGCCAGTGTCCCACATGGTTTTAATCACTTTATCCAGTGAAACTTTGTGTTCGCCGGTGCCACGCACTGCCAGGCGCGATGCGTTAATGGCTTTTACCGCACCCATAGCGTTACGCTCGATACAAGGCACCTGGACCAGACCACCAACAGGGTCGCAAGTTAAACCCAGGTTGTGTTCCATACCGATTTCAGCGGCGTTTTCCACGTTATCGACCGAGCCACCCAGAATTTCGGTTAAAGCACCGGCCGCCATAGAGCAGGCGACGCCCACTTCACCCTGACAACCTACTTCAGCACCAGAGATAGAGGCGTTCTTTTTATACAAAATGCCGATAGCTGCAGCTGTTAACAAATAACGAGTGTAGATGTCCGGCGTTACCGGCTGAATAAATTTGTCGTAATACATCAGTACCGCCGGAATAATACCGGCAGCGCCGTTGGTTGGCGCTGTGACCACCCGGCCACCGGCAGCGTTTTCTTCGTTCACAGCAAGGGCAAATAAATTCACCCAGTCCATGGCTTGCAGCGGATCGGCACTTTTCTCCGCCATTAAACGGCGGTGTAAAGAAGGGGCGCGGCGTTTAACTTTCAGACCCCCTGGCAAAATACCTTCGGTTTTCATACCCCGTTGCACACAGTTGTACATGGTTTGCCAAATTAGCCCGAGTTCTTGCTGAATTTGTGCTTCTGAACGCAGTACTTTTTCGTTTTCCATCATCAGCGCAGCAATAGACAAACCATTTTCTTTGCAGAGTTTTAACAGCTCAGCACCACTGTTAAACGGAAATGGCGGTGGATTGTCGGCGGCAAACTGGCTGGCGGCCTTTTTTTCATTGTCAAAGTCTTCTGCTTTGACAATAAAACCACCGCCGATGGAGAAGTAAATTTCGCTGAAGATCACATCTTTACCGGCATAAGCAATCAGCTCCATACCGTTGCTGTGTTCTTTTAAAGTTTTACGGCGATGAAACACAATAGCGCCTTCGCGCGGGAAGCTGACCGCATGAGTGCCATGCAGCAGAACTTGTTGTGATTCATCAACTTGCTTTAATAAACCAGGGATCAAATCCGGGTCGCAGTTTTCCGGCAGGTAACCGGACAAACCTAAAATCACGGCTTTGCCGGTGCCGTGGCCAATACCGGTCTGGCCTAAAGAGCCAAATAACTCAGCTTTGATGCTGGTGACAGAATCAATTAAGTTGGCGGCAAGCAGATTGTCGGTAAAAATTTTGGCGGCACGCATAGGGCCCACGGTGTGAGAACTGGATGGGCCAATGCCGATGCTGAACATATCAAAAGCGCTGATGATCATGGAAATTTTACTACTCAGACTGTTGTTGTGGCGCCATTGTAGCTCAAGCAATCTGATTCTGTAAGTCAGCTGGTAACTGGTCAGTGCTGATTTTATTTTGCCTTAACTGAGCTAATGGCAAGTATTAGCTGTATTGATGGATGTTTCCGGCAAAAAGCGCGGATTTATTGGCTTTGCAGCGCCGTTTTAAGTGGGTAGATTATATACAGTAAGGTGTCTTCATGTTGATATGATTCATTTTTTTAATGGTTTTTGTGCACAAATCATCTGATTTAACATCTGGTCTGGCATGCAAAATAGCAGTTAATCAGCCATGGTCTGACGGGACAGCTGATAAAAAATTGCGGCAGTCGCGCCCCAGATCAAAGCGCCGTCATAAGGAATAAAATGCAGCAATTGTTTTTGGTTTTTCCGTTCAAACCATAAACTGGTACGCCTGTGGTTCGCCAGAGCTACTTCCAGCGGCAGTTCAATTAAACTATCCACTTCCGCCTGCTGAATACAAAATTCCGGTTTTTGCGTTATAAAACCCAGCCAGGGTGACACCATAAAACCCGTGCTGGTGTTAATAACGGGCAGGGAGCCCAATAAACGAATATGCGCTGCTTTTACACCCACTTCTTCTTCGGTTTCCCGAAGGGCTGCCTGAGCCGCGGTTTCACCGACTTCAATTTTGCCACCAGGTAAACTGATTTGCCCCGGATGATGGCGCAAATGCTGCGCTCTGCGGGTTAATAATAACTTCAGGCCGTCCTGCTCCGGCCATAACAACAACATCACAGCGGCATTGGCTGTTGTTGCAGTTGCTGGGGTTTGTTGATTCAGTAAAAAACGCGGGTAAAAATCGGCAAAATGCATAAGCCCCCGTTAAACCTTGCTTAAAACTGGCAGAATTTTGCCAACTTTATCAAAAGTTTCCTGATATTCACTGGCATAAGTGGAGTCGGCGACAATACCACCGCCGGCCCAACAATGGATGTTGCCATCCACACAAAGCAAAGTGCGGATGGCAATGTTACTGTCCATATGGCCTTGTTGGCTGATATACAAAATGCTGCCGCAGTAGACAGAACGACGACATGGCTCCAGCTCTTCGATAATTTCCATCGCCCGCACCTTAGGTGCACCTGTGATTGAGCCTCCCGGAAAGGCGGCTCTTAATAAATCAGCGGCCTGGTATTCTGGTTTTAATTCACCTGTGATGGTGCTGACCAAATGATGCACCGCAGGAAAAGACTCTATCGCAAACAGGCTTGGCACTTTCACTGTGCCCGGGGTACAGACTTTTCCTAAATCGTTTCTGAGTAAATCCACGATCATCACATTTTCAGCCCTGTCTTTGGGCGACTCTTGCAAGGCTTTGGCGCTTTGTGCATCCAGCTCAGGCTCGGCAAAACGGGCTTTGGTGCCTTTAATGGGCTTGGTTTCCACCTTATTGCCAACCAGCTCAATAAAACGCTCTGGCGAAATCGACAGCACAGTACCTTGGGGCAGTCGGATAAACGCCGAAAAAGGCGCGGCGTTGCTGGCTCTGAGTTTCAGATAGGCCTGCCATTCATCGCCCCTGTAGCCTGCACTAAAACGCTGCGCGAGGTTGATTTGATAACAATCGCCACTTTTTAAATACGCCTGAATTTGTGCAAACTTTTGCTGATATTGCTGTTTGTCCATATTGGCTTGCCAATCGGAGGTTAACGCAAAGGCCGGAGTTTCAGGCTGCCCGGCAAACTCCTGCTGTTTTTGTTGCAGCCAGGCTTGTTGCGCGGGCCAGCGCTTAAGCGCATCACCACGGCAATCGACATACCAAAGCTGTTGCAGCTTTTTATCCAACACCAGCGCCCACGGATACAAGCCAAAACAAAAGTCGGGTAAGGCAATATCGTCGGCGGCGGTTTGCGGCAAATGTTCTATCACCCGGCCCGCGTCATAACCGGCAAAACCTAAAGCACCCCCGATAAAAGGTAAATGGGTGTCCACTTGTTGAATATCACCCAACCATTGTTGTTGCAGCTGCTTTAACAACACAAAAGGGTCGGCCTCTATGTGGTATAGCCCATCGGGCGTGCTGACAGTACAGCTGTTGCCTTTTGCCAGCAGCGTCACTAAAGGCTCACAGACCAGAATGTCATATCTGCTGTTGACATGCTGGCTGGCAGCTGAATCCAGCAGCATGGCAAAAGGCAATTTTTGCAAAGGTGCAAAAAGCGCAATTAAGGAGTCGGGAGCATCGGGTAATAACAAACACACAGACATCAGAACTGTTCTCAATCTTGATAGGGGCA
>JAYRUI010000067.1:0-9833 GCA_041919175.1 Rheinheimera sp.
AACCTATCTTCAGCCTGCACATAAGGCTGCAAAGCAAAATATTGCACAGCGCGGCTTAAACCTTTAGGGCCACCAATTTCACCCCAGCCAACATTGCCACGATGATTGCCCTGCAGATAACGACGGGCCAGTTTTTTCAGTTTTATCCGCAGATTGTCATAAGGTAACCAGCGGTTTGGCGCGGCACAGCTATCGGCCATAAAACGACAAAATGGATGACCGGCCGGAAAACACAATAAACCAGAACCCACCAGATCACTTTCCCAGCCAAAAATAATATCGGGTTGCTGTGGCAGAGGCTTTAAACACACCATATCCATATCAACCCAATAACCACCGTGCTGATACAACATTTCCCAGCGAAACCAGTCGGAAAACAATGCCAGACTGCCTTTGTTGTTCACAAAGATATGTTTTTTATCGAGAATGCTATTGGCATCACGTACTTCAGTGCCTGCGGGAATAGCATCCACCTTGTCGTAGGTATAGAGCACAAAATGATGCCCCTGCTGCAGGTAAGACTGCACAACCAACCGCTCAATGGCGCTTAAACTGCCTTTTACCCACAAGCCGTACACAATATGCATGACGTACTCCAGCCCCTTTTCATTCAGTGCTGAATTATATGCAAAGCCAGGAGCTGTGCAGAGGGGGGCAACCCGGTAATTTCACCACGCCACCGGTAATAGCTGAAAAACTAAACAATAACGCTATAAAGTTTTGACCTTTGGCTGCGCCAAAGCCCGGAACTGCTCTGTCTGACCAAAAATTTCAGCAAACTGCGCTGCTGTCATCTGTTGTTTATCTGTCACCACATCTGTAGCCTTTGCAGTATTGTTTTTATCACAATCAACAGCGTGCAAAGTACGCGCAATAGACCATTCAGCTTTGATCATGGCGCCCATTAATGCGGTATGGCCGCGTTTATCACGGATACAGGCATCGGCGCCGGAATTTAATAACAACTTCACCACTTCTGCCTGACCGGCATAAGCAGCCACCATTAAAGCGGTGTAGCTCTGGGCATTAGGTTCATTGACCGGATAACCCGCCGCTAAAAACCTTTGCAGCACCGCCATTTCACCGGTACGGGCGGCAGCAAAAAAATACCGGTTCAGTCCGGCAATTTGTTGCGCCTTGGCATCAGGCGTGGCGGCTGCCTCGGTTACAGTTTTGTTGACAACATCCTGCTGCGCCCGCAATGACTGGCAGCATAAACATAAAATAACGGCAAATATCATGCGCATAGCAATCACTCCCGACCTGATGCCTGTGAAGCTCAGCCTTAATTTGCAGGAAAGAGCATACGAGCTTCACAGGACTTTAACTTGATGGAAAACCCCACCGTGACCTGCAATCACAGTGCTTCCTTTTAGAGCTGTGCAGCCAGTTGTTGCACTTGTTTGATATCGGCTTTGATGGCTTTACTCAGCGCTGTGCCATAAGCGGCATCGGCTTTGTAAAAGTGCGACAACATTTTGTATTGGGTGGTTTTATCTTTCACAGCCCCTAAATCACCCGCCAGATTCAGCACCAGATTTTTCTGCGCTTGCTTATCTAAAGCACGGTAGAACTCACCGGCTTGAGTAAAGTTATCTGTTTTCGCAATGATTTGTTGTTGCACTGTGCCTGACAGTTCAGTGTTGACGGCCCTTGCCTGTGCCAGCGTGGTTTTAGGCGCGATGCGGCTTGGTTCGTAGTTCACATTGGATTTGGTATTGCCAAAATTGGCTGCACCATCCTGATTGTTACTGACCACGTCAAGTAAAGGCCGGTTGATCGGCAGTTGCTGATGATTGGCACCCAAACGGTATAACTGGGTGTCGCTATAAGAAAAAATCCGGCCTTGCAATAAACGGTCTTCCGACGGCTCTATACCAGGCACCAGATTGGCAGGCGCAAATGCGGCCTGTTCAGTTTCCTGGAAAAAGTTATCCGGCATCCGGTTCAGCGTCATAGTGCCGACTTTGATTTGCGGTACATCTGTCCACACCTTGGTAGCGTCCAGTGGGTTATAACTAAAATCATCCAGCTGCTCTGGTTTTAACAACTGCACGTATAAGTCCCACTTTGGGTAATTACCGGCATTAATCTGCTGATATAAATCGCGGGTCAGGTGGTTAAAGTCGGTACTCTGCACTTTCGCAACCTGCGCTTGATCCAGGCTTTTTACACCTTGCTGGCTGCGCCAGTTAAATTTCACATAATGCACTTCACCTTTGGCATTAATAAATTTGTAGGCATGCACGCCAAAACCGTCCATTTCACGGTAGCTGGCCGGTGTGCCTAAATCAGAATACACCTGAGTGAGCATATGCGTGGATGCCGGGTCTTGTGACATAAAGTCAAACACCCGGTTTGGGTCCTGCATATTGTCGACTGGAGATGGTTTGAGTGAGTGCACCATGTCCGGAAACTTAATGGCATCGCGGATAAAAAATACCGGCAGGTTATTTCCCACTAAATCCCAGTTCCCCTGATCGGTATAAAACTTGGTGGCAAAACCTCTTGGATCCCGCAAAGTCTCCGGGCTGTGATTACCATGGATCACTGTTGAAAAACGCACAAACACCGGTGTTTTTTTGCCGTTTTCAGCAAACAAACTGGCGGCAGTCACATCAGCAATCGCATGGGTGACCACAAATTCACCATGGGCACCTGTGCCACGGGCGTGCACCACCCGCTCCGGAATACGTTCACGGGCAAAGCGTTGTAATTTCTGAATTAAATGCACGTCTTGCAGCAAGACGCTGCCATTGGGTCCGGCGGTGGTGGAATTCTGATTGTCGCCAACAGGCGCACCATTGTCGCGGGTGAGTTGCTCTGCATTCAGTGCAAAAGTGGCCATGATTAACACAGCGACTGTGGTTTTTTTCATTGTTAAATATCCTCTGTCTGAGTCAGCTCTATCCTGCTCAAACAGATTAAGATTTAACATCGATTATAAAAAACGATTTAATAAGATTGAAGCAATCACATTAAGTGATTAAAAAATTTCCCGGCATTTTGCATGTCGCAACCTGTTGCAAAGTGCCGGGGTGGAAAATAGCAATCAAGCTAGATCTTACAAGCACCACCGGCACAGTCGTCTTCGTCCGGTAAAGCGGCAGCTGCGGCGGCGGCATCATCAGCCAGTTGTTGCTGTTTGGCGTTTTCTGCCGCAGCGGCATCAAAATCCAGATGGTCTAAATCAAAATCAAATTCGCTCATAGTGTCTTCCTTTAGTATTTCAAAGCTGCCAGCAATGATTCATCTTGCGTGACGCTGTTGTTGCCGCTTTATTCAGCCGGCTGATTTTTTTCCGCCAGTAGCTGTTGTACCTGGGTCTCTAAGGCTTCAAGCCTGGCGCGGGTGCGCTGTAATACCTGAGTTTGCACATCAAATTCTTCGCGTGACACAAAATCCAGCTGGCTTAATTTGGCCTGCAACACAGCTTTTACTTTGGCTTCAACATCATCCGCGACTTCGCGGAACTTCGGTGGAATCGCAGCACCAATTTGTCGCGCCATTTCTTCGATTTTTTTCGGATCTATCATCTGTGTTGCCTCGGTTTTGTCTGCATCAGAACATTTTATTCTACGAGCCTTGATGGAGACAGGCGACAACTATTTCAAGCCAGCGCCTGGCTTTTGTCGCAAATGGCCTGGCTCAGATTGCTGTCGCGCCACAGCGCTTTTTGCTAAACTTGCGCGCTCGCAAAACAGGGTGGCCGATGAAACTTAATCCACAACAAAACGAAGCAGTTAAATATATCTCCGGACCTTGTCTGGTGATTGCTGGCGCCGGCTCGGGCAAAACCAGGGTCATCACCTATAAAATTGCTTATCTGATTGAAGAATGTGGCATGTCGGCACGGCATATTGCCGCTGTGACCTTTACCAATAAAGCGGCGCGGGAAATGAAAGAGCGGATCGGCCATCAGCTTGATCGCAGCAAATTGCGCGGTTTAACTGTTTCTACTTTTCACACCCTTGGCCTTGAGATCATCAAAAAAGAACACAAAGCCATTGGTTATAAGGCCAATTTTACGCTGTTTGATGACCAGGACAGCATGGCTTTACTCAAAGAGCTGACCGAAGCCGATTTGCAGGGTGATAAAGATTTATTGCGGGCGCTGCAAAGCAAAATTTCCAACTGGAAGAATGACTTACTTCTACCGCAACAAGCCATGGCCCAGGCGATGGACGCACAAAGCATCAGTTTTGCCAATTATTACGCCCAATACGCCCAGCAGCTGCGCGCTTACAACGCTTTGGATTTTGACGATTTAATTATGGTGCCCACCCTGTTGTTTGCCGCCAATGCCGAAGTGCGTCAGCGCTGGCAACAAAAGCTGCAATATTTGCTGGTGGATGAATATCAGGATACCAACACCAGTCAGTACGAACTGGTGAAATGGCTGGTGGGTGAACGGCAACGTTTTACCGTGGTGGGCGACGATGACCAGTCGATTTATTCCTGGCGCGGTGCCAAGCCACAAAATCTGGTGTTGCTGGGCAAAGATTTCCCCAATTTAAAAGTGATTAAACTGGAGCAAAACTACCGCTCCTGCGAACGTATTCTGAAGGCTGCCAATATTCTCATTGCCAACAACCCACATGAATACGACAAAGCGCTGTTCAGCACTTTAGGTTATGGTGTGCCGCTAAAAGTGCTGCCCACCAAACACGAAGAAGATGAAGCAGAAAAAGTGGTAGCGGAAATTATTTCCCACCGTTTTTTAAACCGCAGCAATTACAAAGACTACGCCATTTTATACCGTGGCAACCATCAGGCGCGGGTGTTTGAAAAAGCGCTGATGACCAACCGTATTCCATACAAAATTTCCGGTGGTACTTCGTTTTTCTCCAGGCCGGAAATTAAAGACGTGATGGCTTATTTGCGCTTGCTGGTGAATCAGGACGATGACAATGCACTGCTGCGCATTATCAACACGCCCAAACGCGAAATTGGCGCCGCCACTTTAGAACGTATTGGCAGCCTGGCAAATTCGTTACATATCAGCTTGTTTGAAGCCTGTTGCGCACCGGAATTATCCGATGAATTATCGGCCCGAAGCCTGGCAGCAGTGCGGGAGTTTTCCCGCTGGATGGTTGAACTTGCCGATAACGCTGTGCGGGCAGAACCCGCTGAAGCGGTGAGGGATTTAATCCGTCAGAGCAAATACGAAGCTTATTTATTTGAAACCTGCGCCAGCCCCAAAGCTGCCGAAATGGCGCTGAAAAACGTCAACGAGCTCTATCGTTGGGTCAGTGAAATGCTTAAAGGCGATGAAGAACACGAGCCAATGACCCTGGCCGAAGTTGTCACCAAATTAACCTTACGTGACATGATGGAACGGAATGAAAAAGACGACGACGCCGATCAGGTGCAGCTGCTGACACTGCACGCCTCTAAAGGCCTCGAATTTCCTTATGTGTTTATGGTGGGTATGGAAGAAGGCATATTGCCGCATCAAACCTGTATTGATGAAGACAATGTGGAAGAAGAAAGACGTTTGGCTTATGTGGGCATCACCCGCGCCCAGCGCGAGTTGATTTTTACCTACGCCCGCGAACGCCGCCAATATGGTGAAGTGATCAAACCCGAACCCAGCCGGTTTTTACAGGAACTGCCTTCTGACGATTTGGAGTGGGCGCAACAGACGGCGCCGGTAAAAACTGAAGCACAGCGCCAGCAAACCGGTCTGGCGCATCTGGAAAGGTTACGCCAGCTGCTGAAGAAAGACTGAGTCTTGCGTTTGCTGCAGGTTGCGCACCAGCTCGCCCTGCAAATAACAACAACCGGCATCCAGCAACAATTGCCGCAGCTCTTTGTCATCGACACCTGCGGCTATCACTCTGAATTTATACGTCAGCGCCAGCGTCATTAACAGCTCCAGTAACTGACGTTTGTTGTGATGACGTTGCAAACTGCGGCTAAAAGCCGGGTCCAGCTTAATAAAATCAAATGGATATTGGGTAATCAACCCAAGCGGCATCATGTCGGCGCCAAAGTGTTCTAACGATAAACGCACACCTAGCCGTTTCAGTTGCTGCAAATAATTCAGCTGAGTGCTGCTGAGCTTTAACAAATCGTATTCGGCAAAACCCAATGCCAACCGGTGCAATAAATGCTGATAAGGCATGAGCACTTTGTGCAGCCTGTCAAATTGCACCGGGTTGAATAAATGTTGATGACAGAGTTTAAGGCTTAATAAAGCCGGTTGTGATTGTTGCTGTAACTGCTCCAGCAGCTGTTGCAAAATTTGCAGCTCAATTTGCGGTAATACACCGGCTTGCGCTGCCAGATGGCTGAAATTGTGCTGCACACCAAGGTTTGGGTGTACCCATTGGATATTGCTTTCAAAACCAAGCAGATGCTGTTTTTCACTACAAACGATAGGGTCAAACACCAGGCCAAACTCTTTATCTGCAAGGGCCTGATGCAGTGCCTGCTCCATACTGAGCTCCTGCAACAGCTGCATCCGCATGGTGCTGGTAAAAATCACAAAACGGTTACGCCCCATGGCTTTGGCCTGATACATAGCGGCATCGGCGTCTCTTAATAAAGCATCCGCATTGCTGTAATCCGGTTTATAACAGGCAATACCAATACTGGCACCGGAATGCACTTGCTGATCCCGCAACTGCATAGGTGCACGCACGGCCTCAATAATCCGGTCGGCCACTTCTTCGGCGTCAGTGTCGCTGTTGAGTTGGGTCAGCAGCACCACAAACTCGTCTCCGCCCAATCTCGCCACTAAATCATGTTCGCGCACAGTACGTAACAAACGCTGACTGACCTCGATTAAAAAGCAATCGCCGGCATGGTGCCCCATGGTGTCGTTAATCAGCTTAAAGCGGTCTAAGTCAATGAACAACAGAGCAAAACGTAAGTCGGGTTCCCGTCCGCGCAAGGTAAACTGTTGTTTTAAGTGCTGCATAAACATCTGCCGGTTCGCCAGTCCGGTCAGGGTGTCGTGATTGGCTTCATGGAACAGTTTTTCTTCAATTTTTTTCCGCTCTTCGACCTGTAAACGTAAAAATAAATTGGTCTGGCGTAGTTCACGGGTGCGTTCAAAAATCTTACGTTCCAACTCTTCCTGATGTTGTTTTTGTTGTTCTGTGTTGAGTTTACGCTGAATAGCCACGGCAATATGCTGAGACACAAATCGCAGAATATTCAGTTCGTTTTCGCTGTATAAATAAGCTTCATCGTAAGACTGCACAGCAATCACACCCAACGCTTGCTGATCAATCAGTAAAGGAGCACCAAGCCAACTGGTGGAATGCGGAAGTTGTTGCTCCGGATCTGATACCAGTCTTAAAACTTCCCCCTGCTGCACTAATAGGTCAGATAACTCACGGTTAATCAGTCTGGCTTCACCAACCCTCAGTACATATTCAGTAAAACCTTTGCGTAGCGGCCTGTCTTGGGCTGGCGGCGAATATTGGTCAAGATAAAAAGGGAAACTCAGGGTTTTGCCACTTTCATCCAGCAGCGCAATGTAGCAGTTGTCGACTTTCATTAAACCGGACAAAATTTTATGCACTTCAAGATAAAAGCCATTCATGTCGGCATTGGTGGCTGTCAGCTCAGAAATTTTATATAACGCAGCCTGTAACTTCTCGGCATTCGTGCGTTCACGGATCTCGCGTTGCAATGACTGATTGATATTTTGCAGCTGTTTAGTGCGTTCTTTGACGGTTTGCTCCAGCAACTCCCGGCTTTTCACCCTGTCGATGGCTGTAACCGTATGGCCCGCTATTGCTTCTAATAATTCAACGTCACCTTTTTGATAATTATAAGAATTATCATAAACCTGCACTGCCATCACACCAATTAACTGCTGGCCTCGGCACAAAGGCACACCCAACCAGTGATGACTTGGTGTACCTTGCGATTGAATATCGCCTGAAGCGATAAGCTGCATAAAACGTTGTTCATCGCACAGCAGTGGTTGGCGGGTGCGCACGACATAACCTGTTAAACCGCTGGCAAAGTCTTCCGGGCTGAGGTCGTTCGGACTCAACTGGTCTTTTTCGTCGGCAAAATATTCCAGACTAATTTGGCCGGAATCATGATCGGTTAACACCACATAAAAATTATCAGCAGGCAGATAGTGATTTAGCAGACTGTGGATAGCCGGATAAAACTCAGCCATATCTGACAAAGTACTGGCCAGTTCAGACAAATTAAGCAAAGCACGCTGCACAGCACAGGCGAGCCTGTAGCGTGCAAGCAGCGCAGATAACCTGCGATTAGACGCAGTCTGACCTCGAGAATGACGGGCTGTTTTCGTTAATTCCTTCAACTGGTGCTCTTTTTATAGTTAGCGGCCCATGGCTGGACCATTTATGCAGAACCGCCCCTATTATGCACAAAGATTAACCAGATAAAAGCAAAAATATCCGTCAGAACGGGCTGTTTTTAGACAATTTTGTCTGCTAACCGACACAAAATGCCATATCGCTGGCGAAGGGAAAAAAGAACAAACAGAAATGTTAAATTGCAGATATCAGAAACGACAAAACCGCCTGAACAGCTTTTTTATTCAAAAATAAATTTCACTGAATAAAAATGACGCCAGGCGGCTTTTGGCATCAGGCTTAAACGCCTTCAGTCATAAATTTAATAGCGTCCAGAATTTCATCATCTGAACAGTCGGCACAAGTACCGCGTGGTGGCATAGAACGGATACCTTCAATGGCGTGTTTGTGCAGCACTTCCATACCCTGAGCTAAACGAGGTTTCCAGGCGGCGTCACCTTTTTTCGGCGCATCTAAAGCACCGGTGCCATGACAGGCAAAACAAGCGCCCTGGTAAACCTGTTCACCGGTACGTGGGCCAGTAGGCGCTGCAACCACAGGCTCTGAGCCTGCCAGATAGACCTGGCCAACAGGCGCAATACGCGCTTTTAATTCATCATTTTTTTTGTCATCGGTGCTGGCCTGGGCAACCAGAGCACAGCTTAATAAAGCAAGAACAAAAGTGATTTTTTTCATTGATCGGGATCCCCGGAAAATTAAGCCGCACAAATTCTGGGGCATTATAGCGCTGCCAGAGCAAAGAGGGAAAGCCCCAGCCTTCAGCACTGCCATCCCAATAACGATTAAGAGCGAATCGACATAAAAACTTCACTGAGTTCAAATACTTTTTTCATCGAATTCCCAGCTGAAAATTGGCGTTATTCAACAAATTTTTTTTCATTTTTCTGCTTTGCAAAAGATGTCTTTGTGGTAGTCTAGTGACCCACTTGCCCTTACAGCTATTGTTATTTGCGTGCTGTCGGCGGGTGATAAAAAAGATTTTCCACAACAGGATGTAAAGAATAATAACAAGGGTCCGTGCCGTTCCTCCCTTCGTTTTTAGTTTTATTCTCAACAACTTAGCCAAACTTTGATGCCTGAAAAATCTTGGTAGGCATAAACACGCCCGATATTTTTTACACAAACTTATCCACAACATATCCACTTTTTGCCAACCAAAAGCATTCTGGCTGAATAGCACTGAATGTGGCATCCTTAACAAAAAATTCGGAGCTGAGCTCATGGTGCACATTCCCGCGGATCCGCTGATCCTGGTTGATGGTTCTTCTTATTTATTTCGTGCTTATCATTCACCACCACATTTAACCAATTCCAGAGGTGAAGCCACCGGTGCAATTTACGGCGTGGTGAATATGCTGAAAAGTTTGCTGAGGCAATACAACCCAAGCCAGATGGCCGTGGTGTTTGATGCCAAAGGGCCGACCTTTCGCAATGAGATGTACACAGAATATAAAGCCCACCGACCGCCAATGCCGGATGACTTGCGCAGTCAGATTGAGCCTTTGCATCAAATCATTCATG
>JAYRUI010000068.1:0-9755 GCA_041919175.1 Rheinheimera sp.
GTTCAGTGGACGCTTCGCCGTGAATGCGCTGATATTTGCTGACAGGCAAAATCAGCCGGTTATTCGCATCCACCGGCGTCGTGGTCACCCTTGGCAAATAAGGAAATAACACGTCCATCACAGCCCCCAAGCTGCTGTTGCGGCGTCAACCACTTAAGGGTGGTATCAACACAACAGCGCAAAAGTTAAAAAAGCGCACGAAAAGCTGATTGTAACCAAACAACAGCCTTGTGATCTTATCGGCTGTTGTGGCAAAAACCTTAAAAACCCAGCCCGGACACCACCACAAAACTATACAACCTGACCAATAAACAACCTCAATCATTGGTCAGCTAAAAATTAAATTTGTTCACCCCCTGATGAATCCAGGGTAAAAAACTCAAATAATACATATTAATTTCAATCAAATAAGTTAAAACTAAAAATGACTAGCAAAATAATCCGGCAGAAAAAACTTAAAAATCAGTATTGTCAGCCCTGTAAAAAACCGATAACTTGTATAGCAATTCACAGCGTCACCCATACTGAGATTTTTATGATTCAACTGAACCGCACACATCATCATCACCATCATCCGAAATAGCCATTCAGGTTAAGTCGCTGAGGGGCTATTCAAGTAGCTCCGGTGCATTGAATCATTCAAACACAACCCCGGAACTACGCCGGGGTTGTTGTTTTTTTAAGGTTTAAATAAAGGAAAAATCAAATGTCCGCCAACACTGAAAGCAAAAGATTACGTATCGCCATCCAAAAATCAGGTCGTTTATCACAGGATTCACAAGCGCTGCTCACCAGCTGCGGCCTGAAAATTAATCTGCGGGAACAACGGCTGATTGCCCATGTGGAAAATATGGCGATTGATTTGCTGCGCGTGCGCGACGATGACATTCCGGGTTTAGTGATGGATGGCGTTTGTGATTTAGGCATTATCGGCGAGAACGTGCTGGAAGAAATGTCACTGCAGCGCCAGCTCGATAACGAAAGTTATGACTACACAGTATTAGCACGGCTTGATTTTGGCGGCTGCCGTTTATCCATCGCTGTGCCGCAGGAAGAAAACTACCAGGGCGTAAAAAACCTTGAAGGCAAAACCATTGCCACCACTTACCCACGGCTTCTGAACCGGTATTTAAAACAAAATGGCGTGAACGCCCGCATTGTGAACTTAAAGGGCTCAGTGGAAGTGGCACCACGCGCAGGTCTCGCCGATGCCATTTGTGACTTAGTGTCAACAGGCGCCACGCTCGAAGCCAATGGTTTAAAAGAAGTGGAAGTGATTTACCGCTCTAAAGCAGTGCTGATCCAGCGCCGTGATTTAGACGATCAGAACCAGTTAAAACTCATCAACAAACTGATGCCGCGTATTCAGGGCGTAATGCAAGCCAATGAAAGTAAATACATTATGCTGCACGCACCCCGCGCCCGTCTGGCTGATGTGATTGCATTATTGCCAGGCGCTGAGAACCCAACCTTGCTGCCTTTAGCCGGTAACGACGATTTAGTGGCTTTGCACGTGGTCAGCAGTGAAACTTTGTTCTGGGAAACCATGGAGCAACTCAAAGCACTGGGTGCCAGCTCTATACTGGTGCTGCCTATCGAAAAAATGATGGAGTAAACCATGCTTAAGGTTTTAATCAGCAACTGGAGCGAACTGGACAACAAAGCCCAACAAGCTTTGTTGTTAAGGCCAAAACTGAAGAACGCTGCTGAACTGCCCGCTGAAGTTGCCAGCATTATTAAAGCGGTGCGCAACACCGGTGATAAAGCCTTGCGTTTTTACAGCCAGAAATTTGATGGTTTAGATAACAACGATTTAGTGTTAAGCCAGGCGATGCAGCTGGAGTTACTGCAGAAACTAAGCGCTGAACGCAAAGCGGCTATTGAACTGGCTTACAACAATATCCGTTCTTTTCACAGCGCACAGTTGCCACAAGATATCAAGCTGGAAACCAGCCCTGGTGTGCTTTGTGAGCTGAAATACGCTGCCTTTGACAGCGTGGGTTTATATATTCCGGGCGGTAGTGCGCCGCTGCCATCCACTGTGCTGATGCTGGGTGTGCCGGCACAGCTAGCCGGTTGTGGGCGTGTGGTACTGGTGACTCCTCCGGGCCAACCCAAAGCCACTGATATTGCACCGGAAATTATTTACGCCGCCAAACTTTGTGGCATCAGTGAAATTTATACAGTGGGCGGCGCCCAGGCCATTGCTGCCCTCGCTTATGGCACTGATACCATTAAAAAAGTGACAAAAATATTTGGCCCGGGCAACAGGTATGTCACTGAAGCTAAACAACAAGTCAGCGCCACAGCAGAAGGCGCGGCAATCGACATGCCGGCAGGTCCTTCTGAAGTGCTGGTGATTGCCGATGAAAGTGCCAATCCGGCTTTTGTGGCTGCCGACTTATTGTCGCAGGCCGAACACGGCCCGGATTCACAAGTAGTGCTGGTGAGTAATAGCGAAACCTTATTAAACAACACCATTGAGGCGCTGAACGAGCAACTGCTGAAGTTACCGCGTGCCATCATCGCGAAAAAAGCCATCGATCACAGCCGTTTTATTCTGACGCCGGACTTAGACAGCGCTGCGCTGGTGTCTAATTTATATGCGCCTGAGCACTTAATTATTCAAACCGCTCAGGATGACCAGCTGCTTGGCAAATTAACCAATGCTGCCAGCATTTTTGTTGGCAGCTGGACACCAGAATCGGCCGGTGATTATGCCAGCGGCACCAACCATGTGTTGCCTACTTACGGTTATAGCCGCACCCACTCAAGTTTGGGTTTATTGGACTTTTACCGCCGTTATACGGTGCAGACTTTATCTGCCCAGGGCATGCAGAATATTGGTCCGGCTATTGTCACGCTGGCAACGGCCGAAGGTTTGGCGGCGCATGCCACTGCAGTGTCATTACGTTTGGCGGCCCTTGGCAACAGCACTTTAGCAACAGCAGCAAATCCGGCTAAAAAAGGAAATGAATAATGAGCAGCGTCAATCCATTAGCCCGCAATCTGGTGAAACAGCTGACCCCTTATGCCTCAGCGCGCCTGAGTATGAGCGGTGGCTCAGTGTGGCTGAACGCCAATGAAAATGCGTTAGCGCCTGAATATCAGCTGTGCGGCAGCTACAACAGATACCCGGATTGCCAGCCGCCAGCCTTAATTAACGCTTACGCCGCTTATGCCGGTGTTGAGCCTTCACAAGTACTGGTCAGCCGAGGTGCTGATGAAGGCATTGAGCTGTTGATCCGCAGTTTTTGTGAACCTCAGAGCCAAAACCAGAACGGCGACAGCGTACTGATTTGCCCACCCACTTATGGCATGTACGCCATTAGCGCCGAAAGCAATCAGGTGCAGCGTACCCTGGTTCCTTTAATAACAGATCCTCTCACCGCAGAATTAACGCTGGACACACAAGCCATTTTTGCCGCACCAACGCCAAAACTGGTGTTTATCTGTAGCCCGAATAACCCAACGGGTGATTTAATTCCGCGTCAGCAAATTATTGATGTGCTTGAATTTTACAAAGATAAAGCGCTGGTGGTGGTGGACGAAGCTTATATTGAGTTTGCACCAGAAGCCACAGTGCTGAACTTGCTTAATGACTATCCAAATTTAGTGGTGCTGCGCACTTTATCCAAAGCTTTTGCGCTCGCCGGCCTGCGTTGTGGTTTCACCCTGGCAGCACCCGATATTATTAACGCGCTGAAAAAAATGATCGCGCCCTACCCGCTGGCCGCACCTGTGGCCGAAATTGCCACTCAGGCGTTATCAAGTGAAGGCCAGGTGCGTATGCAACAAAGCGTCAACACCATCAATCAGTTGCGGGATGCTTTTATTACATTTGCCAATAGCCAACAAGGTGTGCTGAAGGTCTACCCATCGAACGCTAACTATGTGTTATTGCAGGTAAAAGACGCTGCGGCTTGTGTGGCGGCTTTAGTGAAAGAAGGCATTTTAATTCGTAACCAATCCAGTCAACTGGGGCTGTCGCAAGTGGTGCGGGTGTCTATTGGCAACCCCGAAGAAATGGCGTTGGTACAAGACGCTTTAGCACGGTATTTCCGGCAGGAAAACAGCAGCGGCACGACCAATACCAACAATACAGCAAATACAAATTCTCAACTTTTCAGCGCAGGAGCAAACTAATGTCGGGCCAGGCTATTTTATTTATCGACCGCGACGGCACTATGGTGGAAGAGCCAGCCATTGATAAGCAGTTGGATTCTTTGGAAAAACTGGCATACGAACCGGGTTTGGTGCCAGCGCTGTTAAAGCTGCAGGACGCAGGTTATACCCTGGTGATGGTGACGAATCAGGACGGCCTCGGCACCAGCAGTTTCCCGCGCGATACCTTTGATGCGCCACACAACAAAATGATGCAGCTGCTGAACTCCCAAGGGATTAAGTTTGCCGACATTCTGATTTGCCCGCACTTTGAGCGCGATAACTGCAGCTGCCGCAAGCCTAAACTCGGGCTGTTAAAAGACTACCTGCAGCAAGGCCGTATCGACTTTACCAACTCTTTTGTCATTGGCGACCGGATCACAGACGTGCAACTGGCCGACAATATGGGCCTGCCCAGTTTCCAATATGACAGAAACAGCCTGGGCTGGGCCGAAATAACCAAACGCATTTTAAGTAAAGGCCGCACCGCCACTGTGGTACGCACCACCCGTGAAACCGACATCAGCGTCAGCGTGGATTTGGACAATAAAGGCGGCAACAGCATCAGCACTGGCGTGGGCTTTTTTGACCATATGCTGGATCAGATTGCCACCCACGGCGGTTTTTCACTACAAGTGAGCGTGAAAGGTGATTTGCATATTGATGATCACCACAGTGTGGAAGACACAGCGCTGGCACTCGGTCAGGCACTGAAACAAGCCATTGGCAACAAACGCGGCATTAACCGTTTTGGTTTTGTGCTGCCCATGGATGAATGCCACGCCGAGTGCACTTTAGATTTATCGGGCAGGCCGCTGCTGAAATTTGACGCTGATTTAGGTGTTGGAATGGTCGGCGAGCTGAACCTGGAGATGGTGCCGCACTTTTTCCGCAGTTTAAGCGACGCCATGTTAATGACGCTGCATTTATCGGTGAGCCCTGGCAATAAACACCATATGGTGGAAGGTTTATTTAAAGCATTTGGCCGCGCTTTGGGCCAGGCCATTTTAAAAAGTGGTGACGCGCTGCCAAGCAGCAAGGGTGTACTCTAGATAGGCGTTTTGCAAATGACTGATATTGTTATAAAAAACAGTGAAACTTCTGTGGTGATTGTCGACACCGGCTGCGCCAATATCACTTCGGTGTTTTGTGCTTTTGAACGGTTAGGCGCAAGTGTTATGGTCAGCCGTGACGCCAATGTGATTCAAAGTGCCGACAAAGTGGTCATTCCGGGTGTAGGCACTGCCGCTCAGGCCATGGCCAATATTCAAGAGCGCAACTTAACCCAGGTTTTGCAAAACCTGACACAACCGACGCTGGGTATTTGCCTTGGCATGCAGCTAATGACGGACTATAGCGCTGAAGGCAATGTGCCTTGTTTGGGGCTGATCCCAGGCCAGGTGCTGCCGCTCGAATCGCAAGGTTTACGCTTGCCGCATATGGGCTGGAACACGCTGAAAAAAGCTGCTGGCAAAGAGCAGCACCCTGTGCTTTATGGCTTAACAACCGATGATTATGTGTATTTTGTACATAGTTTTGCGGTAGCGCCGTCGGAATTTATGTTGGCCAGCTGTGATTACGGCAGTCAATTTGCCGCCATGATTGGCAAAGGCAATTACCTTGGCATGCAATTTCACCCTGAGCGCTCAAGTGCTGCCGGCCGTAAATTGCTGCAAAACTTTTTGGCTTTAACGGCAGCAGATTTAGCTTAGTTGCAGCGCTGGTGCTGCAGGCTGTTTTCATGGCTGCGCTGCGGCTCACAGCACTACAGCCACAGATTTTGAAAGGACAAAAAACGTGATTATTCCGGCAATAGATTTAATAGATGGTCAAACTGTGCGCCTCTATCAGGGCAGTTATGACAAAACCACTCAGTACCAGCAAACACCCTTTGAACTCAGAGACTTATACGCCGCCGCTGGCGCTGGTGTTTTGCATCTGGTGGATTTAAGTGGTGCCAAAGATGCAGCCAAACGTCAGTTGCCGCTATTAAAACAATTGATGCAACAATCGCCTCTGCCGATTCAGGTGGGTGGTGGTGTACGCACCGAACAAGATGTAATTGATTTACTGGCAGCTGGCGCCTCGCGGGTGGTGATTGGCAGCCTGGCTATTCGTGAGCCGGCGCTGGTGCAGCAGTGGCTGCGTAAATACGGCGGCGACCGCATAGTGCTGGCGCTGGATGTATCTATTAATGACAAAGGCGAAAAAACGCTACCAAGCCACGGCTGGATTGAAGCCTCAAATATTACGCTGGAACAGGTGTTAGATGGTTTTATTGCCGCTGGCGCGCGCCACGTGCTTTGCACCGACATTAGCCGCGACGGTACACTGCAAGGACCAAATACGGAGCTATATCAGGAACTTGCAGCCAAATATCCGCAAATTTTATGGCAGGCATCCGGTGGTGTTGGCAACCTTGAGCATATCCGTAGTCTCACCGGCAGCGGCGTGGCTGGCGTGATTTTAGGCCGCGCTTTGCTGGAAGGAAAATTTAGTATTGAGGAGGCGATTCAATGCTGGCAAAACGGTTAATTCCCTGCCTCGATGTGCGCGACGGTGTGGTGGTCAAAGGGGTGCAGTTTCGTAATCACGAGGTGATTGGTGACATAGTGCCGCTGGCCAAACGTTACGCCGAAGAAGGTGCAGACGAGCTGGTGTTTTACGATATTACCGCCTCCAGCGATGGCCGGGTGGTAGATAAAAGCTGGGTGCGCCGGATAGCCGATGTCATCGACATTCCGTTTTGTGTGGCCGGTGGTATTAAGTCGGTGGAAGATGCCGGTCGTATTCTGGAGCTGGGCGCCGATAAAATTTCGGTCAATAGCCCGGCGCTGGCACGGCCAGAGCTGATTGCTGAGCTCAACCGTGCTTATGGCCAGCAATGTGTGGTGGTCGGTATCGACAGCTTTTTTGATAAAAGCACCGGCCAATATCAGGTGTATCAGTTTACCGGTGACGAAAGCCGCACCGCCAAAACCAACTGGCAGACGCTGGATTGGGTCAAAGAAGTGCAGCGCCTTGGCGCAGGTGAAATTGTTTTAAACTGCATGAATCAGGACGGCGTACGCCAGGGTTATGATTTAACCCAGTTAAAACTGGTGCGTGCGGCCTGTAACCTGCCGCTGATTGCCTCAGGCGGCGCCGGTGAAATTCAGCATTTTATTGACATATTTTTACAGGCCGATGTAGACGGCGCTTTAGCCGCCAGTGTATTTCACAAAGGCATTATTCAAATCAGCGATTTAAAACAGCAGCTTAGCAAAAGCGGCGTGGAGATCAGGCCATGAGCAGCATTGTCGATAACGACAGCATTGAACAATTAAAATGGCCAGCCGATGGTTTGTTGCCGTTAATAGTGCAGCACGCGATTTCCGGCAAAGTGCTGATGCAGGGCTACGCCAATAGCGACGCGCTGCGCCACACGTTAAAAACCGGCCAGGTAACTTTTTTTAGCCGCAGCAAACAACGGCTCTGGACCAAAGGCGAAAGCTCGGGCCATTTTTTAACCCTAAAAAGCCTGAGCGCAGATTGTGATTCAGACAGCCTGTTAGCGCTCGCCCTCCCCGACGGCCCGACTTGCCATTTAGGCACCGAAACCTGCTGGGACAGCAACACAACAAACAGTGCCAACAGCCCAAGTTTAAGTTTTTTAACCGACTTAGAAGCTGTGATTGCCGAGCGCCAACACGCCGACCCTAAATCCAGCTACACCGCCAGTTTATTTAACCGCGGCGTAAAACGCATAGCGCAGAAAGTGGGTGAAGAAGGTGTGGAATCAGCGTTAGCGGCCATGGCTGGCGACAAAGAGGAGCTGAAAAACGAAGCGGCTGATTTGATTTTCCACTTATTGGTGCTGTTACGATCGCAGGATTTGCAGCTGAATGATGTGATTGAGGTTTTAAAAAGCCGGCATCAGTAACGAGCTTTTGCACTGAAGGCTTTTATGAATCACTTGCTGCATTTGTGGCAAGTGATTAGCCCAGCAAAGATTTGTTAGTCAGTACGGCACCAAATTTTGCCCTGTACGACTCGAAAAACACTAATGTTTTACCCCGCACGAACCACCACCGGCAACTACTGCGTTCGCCCGTTCGCGCCTCCCGCGCTCACTCTTAAATGCTCACTCCGCAGCTCCCGGTGTTGGTTTATTGGCAAGAAAAAGACCCGCCCCTATTATTATATTCAGACTTTAATATATAAAGTTCTATCAGATTATTTGAGTGTCGTTTGATAACTCATCAAGTACAGCAAACACTTTGGGGGCAATTTCTACATATTGCACATCATAATTCGAAGTATATACGGTTCTGTTTGCTTCTCCCGAAACAAGCTTTTTGATTTGAACATGATGTTCCGACCAAAACTTCTCCATCCTCAGTAGATCAAGCCCTCCAGCTAGAGACTTTTTATCTGCGACTAAGCCACCATCTGGATCATCTGTAAAAAATGGATTGGTCAGGTTTCTTAAACAATGGTCAAAAAAGTAAAAAGCATTTTTACTTTCAATCTTTGGATTGAAACAGAAGTCGAATAGATAGTCGTTCATTGCTTTAGCTATTTCTTTATTGTCCGCCTCCCCTTTTTCATCATAATATCCGCACCCTACACCACTGCCGTTTGGTGGCAATGTGTTACTCAATTGATAAATGATGAACGAACCAACAGCAGACTTTTTTCTTAATAGTTGAAGTTGGGTCTGATGGTCTGGAAAATCTTCAGAGGAACCTGTCGACTTTAAAATACCAAGTAGCGAGTTGTCTGATATCTGATATGCATCATCATAAAAGTTTTTCCCTGTGTTTATGTATCTACTTTTAAAAAGATAAAACACCTGCTGGGACAAATACCTCATTTCGAAAATAGCAAGTTTGTCTACGCGACCTGTTGTCTCTGCGTCAGGATTTTGATGTCTTATAAGAGCGTTAATTAGTTGATGTAATTGACCTTGTCTGTCAGCAGAGCATTGCAACCTAAACAATAATAAATCAAACCAGCCAAGAACACCTTTGTTCTCGGCAACAAGTAAATTTAATATACCAGAGCCACTAAATGTATCTTCGCCAAAAATTCTCCATGCAATCTCTATGGCCTGTTTCGGGTCTCTACGATTAGAACTCGCTCCCCATCCTCCTCTGTCCAGCAATTGCAGTAATGCATAAATGAGAACCTCTCTCAGTCCTCGAGAATCTTTTGCTACCAATGGATATTTCGGCAAGAATTCAATAAGCGTAGTAATCGCTTGGTCAATTATCGATGAAGATAGATCATAAGACTGATTTAATATTTCAGTCCACAATCGTTCATGAGCTAACTCCCAGTTAGCGGAATTAAATTCTGATTGAAGCAAAACCTGGCGAATCGTTACGTTATCGCGTATTTCCCGTAGTGAATTTTTGTACAGAATAAGCGTTTCTGCTGGGGGGGGCGTAATCACTCGAACAACGAGCTTTAAGTATTTTTCCAAGTTTCTGTTGTGACCATCGTTAAAACAGGCTCTTGATGCAAAATCTAAATAACTGATCCTAATTGTGATACACCGTCTTCAACCCATGTTTTCCGCCAGGAAACGGGGCTGCCGTTTCCATAAA
>JAYRUI010000069.1:0-9713 GCA_041919175.1 Rheinheimera sp.
CTGCAGTGGATTACCTGAATATCAACCGCTGCTAAATTGTTCTGAGTTATAAAAAAACGCCCCGTTTTTGGGGCGTTTTTTTATGCAAATAATGCTGTTTCTGCGAATAATGCTGTGGTGTTAAAGCACATAATAATACACAGAAATAAAATGGCAGAGGCTGCCTGCCACCACCCATAAATGCCAGATCACGTGGTGAAACTTCAGCGCATGCCAGACATAAAAAATCACGCCAAAGGAATAACATAAACCACCCGCAAGCAACCACCATAAACCGGCCGCCGGTACGTGCTGTAACATTGGGTTAATCGCGATCAGCGCCAGCCAGCCCATTAGCAGGTACAGCACCAGACTGGTTTTTTTAAACTTCAGATGGGCGGCAAATTCCAGAATAATACCGGCAAAAGCAATGCCCCAAACCACAGCCAGCAGCCAGAAACCCCAGCTGTCGCGCATGCTGATCAGGGTAAAAGGCGTATAACTACCGGCAATCAGCAGGTAAATTGCGGCATGATCCAGCTTGCGCCACAGCGCTTTTCGCTTTGGATGACTACTGCCATGATACAAACTGGAACACAGATATAACAAAAACAAGCTGACACCAAAGGCCAGCGCCGCCAGGGTGACTTGCCAGTCGCTGCTTTGCAGACTTTTTTCCAGTAACAACAAGCAACCTACCAGACTGAAAAATGCCGCCAGGGCGTGACTGATACAATGCAGCAACTCTTCGGTAGGATGATAATCGGCCTTCACTTTGGTCATAACAGGTCCAACAACTAAAAAACTGCACTCATCATACCACTAATATTGTGACAATCAGCAAAGGGGGTTTTTAAGGTTTGGTGGCCTGAAGCTATCGCAGTTACAATGACGGCGATTTTTTGGAGGTGGTGATGTCATTATTAGTGGTGCTGGGGTATGTCTGGCCTGAGCCAGCGTCGTCTGCCGCAGGTTGGCGCATGTTGAGTTTGCTTGAATTGTACCGGACTCAGGACTGGCAAATTGTGTTTGCCAGTGCCGCGGAACGCGGGCCACATCGGGCAGATCTAACGGCTTTAGGGATCACTGAAGTGAATATCAGCCTCAATTGCAGCAGCTTTGACCAATGGATAGCCGGTTTACAGCCTGATGTGGTGTTGTTCGACCGTTTTATGCTCGAAGAGCAGTTTGGCTGGCGGGTGGAAGCGGCTTGCCCACAGGCGCTCAGAGTACTCGACAGCGAAGATTTGCATTGTTTAAGAGCGGCCCGCCAACAAGCCTATAAAGAAAAACGCCCGCTACAAACCACAGATTTGTATTCAGATCTGGCGATACGGGAAATTGCCGCCATGTTGCGTTGTGATTTAACCCTGACTATTTCTGAATTTGAAATGACTTTGTTGCAGCAGACATTTCAGGTGCCGGCCAGCCAGCTGGTGTACTGCCCGTTTTTACTGGATAACAGCAGCGAAAATGCAGCTTTACCTGACTTTTTCAGCAGGCAACATTTTGTGTTTATTGGTAATTTTCGCCATGAACCGAATTGGCAGGCGGTGCTTTGGCTGCAACAAATCTGGCCTCTGATAAGGCAGCAGCTACCCAAAGCCGAATTGCATATTTACGGGGCTTATCCACCGCCAAAAGCCACGGCACTGCATAACGCCAAACAAGGTTTTTTAGTAAAAGGCTGGGCCGATGATGCAGCAGCTGTGATGCGATCCGCCCGGGTTTGCCTGGCGCCTTTGTCTTTTGGCGCTGGCCTTAAAGGTAAGTTGATTGATGCTATGCAAAATGGTACGCCCAGTGTCACCACAGCTATCGGCAGTGAGGGCATGTGTCTGGACGGGCAGTTTGCAGGTCTGGTGGCAGATGACAATCAGGGCATCGCCGATGCGGCCTGTTTGCTTTATCAGGACGAGCAACAATGGCTGGCAGCGCAGCAACAGGGTTTTGCCATTCTGACGCAAAAGTTTGCAAGAAAATCACTGGAACCCATGATCTGGCAACAACTGGAAACTGCCAGGACGCAGCTTGAGCAGCATAGATCACAACTTTTTTTCGGTTTGATGCTCAGACAACAGCAATACCGCAGCAGCAAATTTATGGGGCAGTGGATAGAAGCCAAAACAAAGCTGGCAGCACTTGAACAACAGTTAGCGGAGAGAGCATGAATCAGCATAAAAAAACCATCAGCAGAGCGGCACTGCAACAACTGCTGGAAGAGAAACTGAATGCCAGCAGAATTAAGGACTATTGTCCGAACGGCTTGCAGGTCGAAGGTAAAAATCAAATCAGTAAAGTGGTGACCGGCGTGACCGCTTCACAAAAATTATTGGATGCAGCAGTGGCGGCGGGAGCCGACGCTATTTTGGTGCATCACGGTTATTTCTGGAAAGGCGAAAGCTACGAAATTACCGGCATGAAAAAACGCCGGTTGCAAACTTTGTTAACCCACGATATCAATCTGCTGGCTTATCATTTGCCGCTGGATATACAGCCCGAACTTGGCAACAACGCCAGACTGGGGCAATTGTTTGCGTTGGAGAATGTGCGGCCATTGGCCACGGTGGAACCCATCGGCGTGGTGATGCTGGGTGATGTGCCCACCACAATACAAAACCGCAGTGCCAGAGACTGGGCTGATGTGGTTGGTAATTCGCTGCAACGTCCGCCGCTGTTGCATGCAGCAGGTGGCGATGTCATCAAAACGCTGGCCTGGTGCAGTGGCGGTGGCCAGGGCTATATCGAGGTGGCGAGTGCTGCCGGTGCCGATTTATTTCTCAGTGGCGAAGTGTCAGAACAAACCATTCACTGTGCTGACGAGCTGGGTATGCATTTTATTGCAGCGGGCCATCACGCCACGGAACGCTATGGCATTGAAGCGCTCGGGCAGTGGCTGGCGGCAACAACCGGCATTGAGGTTGAGTTTATTGACATCCACAACCCCGCATAGCGTTTTGTAAGCTGCAGGCTCTGATTATTCGGGTTGCGGTAAATCAGCATCAGTGTTTGCCAGTTGCTCAGCGCGTGCCATTTGCCACTGTTGCAGTGCCAACCCCAGATACTCGTAATGCACATAACCTAAAGCGCTGATGGCGGTCACTGACGGGATAAAATGATTGAGCTCCAGCTGAACTGCCGCTCTTCTGATGGTGAAATCTGTTGGTGCCGCCATGATCTGCGGTTTCTTTTGCTGCGGGTTCTCTTGCTGCAGTTCATCTGGCTGTTGCTGATAAAACTGCACCCAGCGCATCGCTCTTGGCATATGCATGGCAGAAGTGACAAGTGCAGTAGGTTCATCCTTGACCACTGTCACTAAGGTTTGAATTTCCTGACGGGTATTAAAAGGCCTGGCATGCAAACGTATTTGGCTTGGTGGTACGCCCATGGCGACGGCATAACGGCGGGCAACTTCAGTGTGTTCGGTTGTTTTCCCCTGTATATGCCCGCTGAAATGCAGCAGTGCCGAGGGCTGCTGGTGCCAAAGCCGGATACCTTCGCTGACTCTGGCCAAAGAGCAAGGTTCCAGCTGACTGGTTAAAGGTAAAAAAACGCTGTCCTGATGATTGCAACCCAGCACCCAAATATGCGCTGGTTTTATGTCAACCGCAGAAACTTCAAAAGGCGGATACTGCAGCTCAAGAGGCGCTGCCAGCTGGTCAATCAAAGGTTTGGTGCCTGCGCCCCAGAGCAAGAGCAATAACAAAAGGCAACCGCCTTTGGCGGCAGTGGGTCGGAATTGATGTAACATAAGCAGCATCAATGCCAGTAGCACAAAAATAACAGCTGGCGATGCCAGAATTTTAACGGGAAATTCCATAACACCATGACAAAAAACAAATCGGACCGCAATTTTGACAGCATCGCGGCCAAATTCCAGCAGAATATCTACCAAACCAGTAAAGGCCGGCTGCGCCAGCTGGTGTTACAACGGGATTTATCCGAATGTGCTGCTTTGACACAGCCAACCCGGGTGCTGGATGTGGGCGCAGGTCAGGGCCAGCTGGCGTTATGGTTGGCGTCATTGGGCCATCAGGTGCTGCTGACAGATTTATCATCCGAAATGTTGTTGATGGCAGAGCAACAAGCAAAAGAGCAGGGGTTGTTGCCACAAATCACTATAGAAAATACAGGGCTTGCAGACCTTGTGTTACAGAATAACCAGTATCCGGTGGTGCTGTGTCATGCGGTACTGGAATGGCTGGCTGACGCTGAACAAGCCATCAGTCAGCTGTGGCAACTGCTGGAACCTGGCGGTACTTTGTCACTGATGTTTTATAACGTCGATGCCAAAAGGTTTTCCAATATTGTCTACGGCAATTTTAACTATGTGCTGCGCGATTTAGCTTATAAAAAAAAGGTGAGTTTAAGCCCACAACATCCGCTGAACCCACAGGATGTGCTGCGTTGGTGCCAGACGCAAGGCTTTGAATTATTGGGAAAAACCGGCGTGCGTTGTTTTCATGATTATTTACGCGACCGTTCTGAGCAGGAGACTGAGTTTGATAAATTGCTGGAAGTGGAACTCAGATACAACAGAGTGGAGCCTTATGCTTCTTTAGGGCGTTATCAACATTTATTGTTAAAAAAGCCACTTTGAACATAGCGAAAAGACCAGCCATGGCTGGTCTTTTGTGTGTTGTTTATGAACAACGTCTGATTAATCAAATTCCACTTTATATAACAAGTCCACAGAGGTGTTGACGCTTTGCACCGCCTCCAGATACAACTTCTGCATCAGGCGGTAACGCAAGGTAAATTCACCAAAGGGGTTAAAAATACCGACCCCATATTTCACCTGTAGCTTGGGTGATAAATAGCCACTGACCGTGACTTTAGAATCGGTGCCGCTGCCGGCAGTGTCGAGGCTCAGCTCTTTTAAGCCAAAAACTTCACCCAGTTGACCCACCAATTTACCGCTGCTGGCAATACCAATGCCTATCAGACTGGTGGTCATACTTTTATCTGAACTATTGCTGTTTAAATCACGGCCCATCAGCAGATAAGCCAGCGCATTGGCCTGAGGTTTGGCGGGCGTTGAGAACACTTCCACCACCGGATTATCCGCTAAACCATTGACTCTTAAGCCAGCTATCACACCATCTTCGGTTTTTTCCGGGTTGCGGATAGCTTCTATCGCCATTAAAGGTTGGTCGGCAGGGCCATTAAAATTCAGTTTCCCTTTACGCAGTTGTAAATCCTGGCCATAAGCGCGGAAAGTACCATTTTGTAACGTCACCTGACCATGCACTGTCGGCAAAGCGCCGTTTTGCCGCACCCGTAATTCGCCTGCCAGCTTTGTTTTCAGGCCAAAGGCAGCCAGCTGCATATTATCGCCGAGTACAACTTTCACATCTGAGCTTAGGCGCCAGTGCTCTGAGGCGACAAAATCCAGATCCTGAGTGTTAATAAGAATTTCATCATCCGACACTTTAGTGGCATTTTGTGGCAAGTCATCGACTTCAATTTTGCCTTTGGGAATAGTCACCAGGCCAGTTAAAAGACCACCAGCGGCATCGGCATTAAAATGTAAATCCGGTGACAAGGTCAGTTCGGTGTTGGGCAGACTCAGATTGACGTTATCGCCTTTGAGTGCAAGTTTGGCAATACTGGGCTCTGCAGGCTGCCAGTCGGCGTTGCAATCCTTACTTAGATCACCTTGTGGGGTCACAAGTTCGCCCGCCAGCTTGCCCTGATAACCGCTAAAAACAAGGCCCAGGCTGGCGTTTTGAATATCCATCGGTGCCTGACGACCGGTCAGCTTTAACTGCCCAAGCTGAATATTGCCCGTCAGCTCTGGTTGATTCAGCGGGCCTTTGGCAGTGACATCAGCCTCAAGCAGAGCCTGAAACTGGCTGTAGTCGTTCAGTAAAGGCCGCAAGAAGGCCAAATCCATCTGGGTGAGCTGAAATCTGGCATCAATGGTTTTCTGTTGTTTATCAAGCTGTTGTAATTTCAGCAAAAGCCTGGCTTCACTATTTGCAGAAAAACCAAGTGCCACTTCAGCGTGCAGTTCGTTGTTTTGCATTTCAGCCCTGAGGGTCAGTTGCTGCCAGGGCACTTCTAATAAACTGGTGGTTTGATAGTTAAACTGCCCGGCGTCGCCTGTGAGTTGTAATTTCAGGCTGGGTAGCTGTTTGGGGAGCCAGCCAAGTTCTAACTGACCATCCACCAGGCTGCTCAGGCTTTGGTTTTGGTCCAGCAGTATACTGAGCGACGCCAAATCCAGTTGGTTGACCGTGACGGAAACAGCACCTTGTTTGGCGGATAAGGGCTGGCCGGCCGTGATACATAAGCGGGCTGCTTTATCCAGCCAGCACGAAGGGCTGATTTTTAGTGTTTTTTGCGGCTGTTGCCATTGCGTTTGCAGAGGATCGGCCAGTTGCCAGTCGCCCATGTCCGATTTAAAACGGGCTTCCTGCCACTGCGCCAGCCAGCTGTGTTGTTGGTATTGACCTGTCATGGCAAGCGCGGCCTGCAGTTGATGGCTGTCAATTTGTAAATGACTTTGATGTTCAGACAAAGTGCCAACCAGCTGCCAGTCCAGCTGCTGCAGTTGCAGGCCAGGTGCCTGACCATCCAGCGCTTTAAGCGACAACGAAGACGCTTGTGTGCCAAGTGCGGCCAGCGTACCGCTCAGAGTAAAACCTTTCAGCGCATAATCGTCCTGATAATTCAGTTGGTTACCGCTTAAATTCAGCATCAGGTCTGGGCTTTTTGCTGCCCCTGTTACCGCTATCCGGCCCTGCAATTGGCCTTCACTTTGTGCCACGCTTTGGGATAAATCGGATGCCTGCAGTTCTATTTGCAGATCCCATTGTTCGGTGAGTGCACCTTTTGCCATCAGCTGATTCGGACCATGACTCAGCGCAAGCTCCGGGGTTTGCAATGACCAATGGTCAGGATGTTGTTCCAGCTGCAGGCTTCCTTGCAGTTTTAACGGTAAATCGCGCAAATCGCCGTTCAGTTGCATTGCCGACAGGTTCAGGCGGATGGCATCGGGTTGTAACTGTGCAGCCAGCGTCAGGTTGCCAGACAAAACGCCGGGGTAATCGGCCCAAAACAAACCCGGTTGCAGTTGTTGCAGCGTGATTTCGCTTTGCAGCTGTTGTGTTGCCAGATCCAGACTGGCCTTGGCCTTGAGTGCTCCGCCTAAGGTTTGCAAATCGAGTTGCTGCAGTTTTACGTTGGCGGTGGCCGCCTGATAGCGCGCGTCTATATCCAGCCTGCTGACCGGTAAATCCGGCAGCTGCAATTGAGTACCGCCTGTAAGCTGCAGCTCTGTGGCGGAGCCCACCAGCTGTAGCTGCAGGTTTGCCAGCTGATAATGGCGTTCAGCGCTGTTTTCTGCATCATTGCCAGCACCATTTTCGGCACCAGCACCGTCATCTGCCTCGGCAGCCACAACATATTGCAGCGCTTCTGAGCGCAGCAGCAAATCAAATTCAGGCACTTTGTTGCTAAGGTTCAGACTGCCGGTCAGGCTGGCTTGTTGGGCACCACTTAGTTGGGCGTCCAGTTTTAATTCATGTAATGGTCCTTGCAGGCTGAGGTTGAGCTGCTGGTCTGCGAACCATGGCTGGCGCAGAATTTCCAACTGAATATCAACTGCGGCTTTATCCTTGGGTTTGATATCAAGCTGGCTTTGCCCTTGTAACAAAGGCTCTGCCGCCTGAAATTCACGCAGTGCCAGTTGCCAGTGCTGATGACTCAGGTTGGCATTGATCGAGGCGGTTGTCAGTTTCAGCAGCGTATTTTTGCCTTCAAACAGCTGAATATCGCTGAGTGCTAAACTTTTAAGCCTGAGCTGCAGCGGTAGTTGCACCGCCGCCAAATCGGGCAAGGCCGGCAGCGCTGGCAATTGCCAGCCTGTTGTTTTTGCTGCCTTCGTTGTGGTTTTTTGGGCCGCGGCAGGCAGCTGTACTGTCAGCTGATTGACAACACTGTCGCCCAGATCCAACTGATCTTGTTGCCAGCTTAACGCAGTTTGTAACTTGTGAAGTTGCAGCTGCAATCTGGGTTGTTGCAGCGTCAGGTTGTTTAGTGACAGCCGTTGAATTTGCAGCGGGAAGGGCGCTTGCGGCACTGTCAGCGCTGTGTTGTTTTCGCTGCTTTGACTGTCGCCACTGGCCAGCTGCAGTGCTGCGCCATCAAGCTCAAGATAATCCAGGCACAGAGCTTTGCGACTGAAACAGCGCCAGTCCAGCCTTGCTTGCAAGCTCTGTATGTTGATCTGGTTTTGTTCGTCCTGATAGCGGATCTCCAGCAGGGTAAAACCGCGCCATAAATCACCGTTAATAGTGCCGATCTGGAAAGCCGGCACAAAATAACCGGCCAGCAAGGCACTGAGTTGCAAGCTTAAATTGGTGCCAATAAGCGCAAGGCTGATGAGGACTATCGCCAGCAGACTCAGAAAAAAGCGTTTAAGCAGATACCAGCTGAACTTCATAATTCAGGCCCAAGGGTGAAATGAATGCGAAAATCGGTCCCTGGTTTGGCGTCGAGGCCAAAAGCAAAATCAAACCGTACCGGGCCTATGGGCGATGCCCAGCGAATACCAGCGCCCACGCCTCTTTGCCATTCGGGGTTATCATTCCAGACACTGCCGTAGTCAGTAAAAAGCGCCAGCCACCAGTCGCCTTTGACTCTGTGCTGATATTCCATGGTGGCAACCGCCATATGCAGGCCGCCGATATAAAGGCCTTGCGCGTCTTGTGGTGCCACAGTGCGATATTGATAACCGCGCAGGCTGTTATCGCCACCGGCGAAAAACCGCAGTGACGACGGGATATTTTCGATGCTTTCCTGCAAGATAGTGCCGGCGTCAAATCGCAGCAGCCAGCGTTTATCCACACTCCAGCTGCCAATTTTGCCTGCTCGGCCGCGCAAGCGGATAAAGTCGGTATCTGAGCCCCAGCTTTGGTCGGCAATTTCGGCCGCTATCAGGTAATAGTCGGCCTGCTGCGGCATGCTGCCACCGCTGTTGGTGCCTTTGCTAAAACTAATGCCCGGCATAAAAAGGTTCGAGGTTGCTTCTTGTGTGCCTTGCAGAAAATCTTCATATAACCAGCGCATCGACAGATTGCGGCTCCAACCGTTTTTGAGTAGCCAGTTGCGCTCGGCCAATAAATTAAACTCCTGACTGACAGTGTCGAGTTTATCGAGATTTTTATACCCCAGCACAAACTGGTAATAGTCATTGGTGACATCACGCAGTGGCATTTTGTAGCGGGTTTCCAGAATTTGCTCCGGATTAGATAAGGCTAAATCGGCTCCAAGGCTATGACCTCTGTCATTGAGCCAGGGTTTTTCCCATTTGGCTTTAAGCCGGCCTGCCACGTCGGTTTCGTAACCAATACCTGCCTCCACATTATTTTTCAGCGCAGGCGTTAGCTCTATCCGTAGCGGCAATTCGCCGTTTTTACGGTTATCAACGTCGGCTTCCAGGTTGATGCTGCTAAACCAGTTGGTGGTCGCCAGCGATTGGTTTAACTCACCCAAAAGGCGGGCGGAGTAGTGATCACCCTTGCGGAATTTTAATAACGACTTTAAGCGGGCTTGCCTGATTTGCGAACCATGAAAACTGATGTCACCAAATTTATATCGTTGGCCTGAATCAAAATACAACCTGACAGTGCCGCGCCGGTCGCCGGGTTTGACATAAAGTTCGGTGCGGGTGAATTTGGCGTCAAAAAAACCTTTGCGGTTCGCCAGGCTCATTAACTCGCTTTTAT
>JAYRUI010000070.1:0-9654 GCA_041919175.1 Rheinheimera sp.
TGGCGCGGATTGACTCTTCTTTACTCATCACCCGGCCGTAATTTTCCTGGGTGCGGGCAAGGCCGGCATGTTGCAGATAATTGCGCAGGTGTTTATCTAAGTCTTTACGAAACAACTCCACCATTTTGGCCATTTGTTGTAAGTCCTGATCCAAAGTCGACACCTGCACCAGCTCACGTTCCAGCTCACCTAAAAAACGTTCGGCGTTTTCGTAAATTTTCAACCCGTTTTCTTCGGCAAATTTGCGATCTTTGCGGCTTAAATCGGCATTTTCATAGTTGGATTTATCAAATGTAGTGGCTAAAAAAGACTTAAAAGGTTCGGCAAAAGCTGAATAAGTGCCGGCGCTCACCACGTTTAAGGTGGCGGTTACTAAATCACCAAAAGGTTTCACCATCGAATTCAGCCTGGCTTGTTGCAGCGGGGAGGCCACTCTTTTGGTATCGGCCAAAATTGTGCGAAACGACGCATAAGCCATAGGGTTAGACATTTTGTTGCGCTCGGAACTTGCCAGCACAAAAGTAATACTGGAATAAATGGCATTGGCGTATTCAAGGTACTGGCGCTGACTTTCCAGCTGGGCTGCGTAGTTTTTACCTAAAGTGCGGAATGACTCCGCCTGTACTTCATAATTCCGGTTTTGTTTCAGCTGATCCAAAATGCCACTGATAATTTTCTGCTCGTTTTTTTGCAAAGCGGTATCGAGCAAAATACGGTCTACCACCACATCATCAATCACCACAGCGCCGTTGCTGCTTTCAATATCAAGCCGGATATATTTGCGCCCCGGATCGTCAATCGAAATACGATGGGCGATAAAGTCGGTGCTGCCGGCCTGGGTTTCAATTAACCCCACTTGTTGCCAGACGCTGTCGATGCGGATAGAAGCGGACGTCAGAATATTAATGCGGTAGCTGGTATACCCGTTTTCCGGTTTGACCCAAAGCTCTAATAAACCCAGCTCTGCCAGCGGCTGACGGCTGATCAGTGAACTGGAACCCCGGCCACAACTCAGCGCCTGAATACCACTTTTCACCACGTCTTTTTGCAGGCTGCAACCCGATAAAATATTAAATTGCTGCTCATTCTGGTCAAAGTTGCTGGCGAGAATAGCGTCACCCGGCATCGCAGCGCCAACAGTGCTGAACAGAGCAAAACCTAAAGCAAATAACACACGCATAACAACCTCGAATAAGTTTCAACCGCTGTTTATCAATCAGAGCAACTCCGGCAAGCAGCTTGCAGGGGCATGAATGTACCAGAGCTGAATTTACACAGTAAGAGCATTACGGGCAAAGTTTCCTTAACCGGCGGTTTTTAAAACAGTTTCTATGGATTTTCGCCAATGTTCGACCATACTCGATCACGATTCTGATACATTCGTTGCACAATCAGGGATCTATTGACCTTCATCAACATCAGTTGTTGTAAACCATTCAGTTGTATCCTAACCGGATGATATCGCTTAAACTTATCTAAGCAATTGATTTAAAATGACTTGTTAAATTTATTTAATAGATATTGCCATGAAGTAGCCAGATTGCGGATGTGATGGTTGTACTTTTTACGTCCTTACTTTTTACATCCGTACTTTTACGTTCGTGCCTTGCAGAGCAATAAAGGTCGAAAATATAACATTGGTTGTACACCACTATTTTCTGTGAAATTCAGGGGTTTTTATGTTGAGAAATTTATCAATACAAAAAAGGTTGTTCGCTGCGTTTACGCTCATTTCACTGGTGCTGATTGGACTTGGCAGTTTTGCACTGCTCACCCTCAAAGATATCCGTAGTGACGCTGAATTGGTGGAAAGTAACCTGTTACCTTCTATTCAGGCAATTGGTGACATGAATCTAAATATGATGCGGGTGCGGGTGTTGACACTCCGGTTGGCACTGTCAGAAGACGTCAATCAGGAGACTGAACTGCTCAGTCGTTTACAAACAGTGCGGGACACGCTGCACTCAGCACAAAACGAATTTAAAAAGCTGATGTTCATCGAAGCGGAAAAACAAGCCTTCGCAGCTTTCGAAACCGCACAGGCTGAATATTTCCAACACCAAACCGAATTAATTAACGATCTGAAAGCCGGCAACCAGGACAAAGTCCAAAGTCATCTGGATACGTTAAACCCAATTGCCGACCGGCTGACCAAAGCGCTGGTCGACATTGCTTCCATCAATGCAAAGGCTGCAAATGAGACCAGAACTGAATCAATCAACACCTATAACAACGGCTTTTGGTTTGTTCTGGTGATTCTGTTTATTTCAACCGTTACGGCGATGATCATTGCAACTGTATTGGCTGCCAGTATCAATAAACCGTTACAGCTGGCACTCGTTACGGCGGAAACTGTGGCCAATGGCGATTTAACCCAAAGTGTGCAAGTGGATGGGAACGATGAAATCACCCGTCTGGCACAAGCGCTGAAAAATATGCAGCAGAATCTGCGTGAAGCCATCAGTCATATTGCCGCCTCCAGTAATCAGCTCGCTTCCGCTGCAGAAGAGCTGAATCTGGTAACAGAAGACTCAACCCGTGGTTTGCAGTTGCAAAACGACGAAATTCAGCAGGCTGCCACTGCCATTACCGAAATGAGTTCAGCTGTAGATGAAGTGGCGGCCACTGCGTTACAAACTTCAGAAGCTTCAGCGGAATCGGCAAAACTTGCCTCAGATGGCAAAGCACGGGTGGCTGAAACCACACAAGTAATCACCCAAATGAACAATGAAATGCTGGCTAGCTCTAAGGTGATCCATGAACTGGCGCAGCAGGTTGCCTCTATTGGCCAGGTACTGGATGTGATCCGTGCTGTTGCCGAGCAAACCAACTTGCTGGCGCTAAACGCCGCCATTGAAGCGGCCAGGGCAGGTGAAGCCGGCCGGGGTTTTGCCGTGGTGGCCGATGAAGTGCGTTCGCTGGCGCACCGCACTTCAGTGTCCACCGGAGAAATTGAAACTATGGTGAAACAGGTGCAAAACTCAGCCCAGGCTGCGGTGAATACCATGCAGCAAGTCAGTAATAAATCCGGCCAGGCGCAAACCGTCGTGGCAGCCGCAGCACAAGCGCTGGAACTTATCACCAGCCGTATAGTTGCCATCAGCGACAGTAACCATATTATTGCCAGTGCCGCCGAAGAGCAGTCCAAAGTAGCCCGCGAAATTGACCGTAACATTGTCACCATCAGCGACTTAGCAGCACAAACCGCGGCGGGCGCGAACCAGACCACAGCGAGCTCTGCTGAGCTATCAAGGTTGGCGGTGGATTTAAATAATCTGGTAGTAAAATTTAAAGTGTAAGACGTAGCAAACAACAAAAGCGACAGCTTGAAATATGAAAATACAATGCCGGTGAATACCGGCATTTTTTTCTGAGTATTTTTTCATTGCTTCACAGGCACCACAGCGGTTTTGTACAAGCGGCTGTCAGTTGCAGGGGGCAGCGCTGTGAGTACCGCAAAGCCGCTTGTGATGAGCGGCCTTGTTATTTGCCGCCTTGTTGCTGCTCAGCCGAAGGTGCCAGCGCGCTTAACCACAAAGAAAAATCTTTGTCCATGGACTGACCCCAGCCGTTCACTAAAGCCTGATAGCGCGGATAATCGCCGCTGCGGGTAAAAGCGAGCATTTGCTTGAGTTTATCCGGATGTTTTTCAAACATATAACGCACCGCCAGATAGCCCCAGCGATATACACGGTCGCTGCCGGTGTTTGTCTCATAACCGGTATGAAACAAAGCACTGAGCTGGAAAGTGTTGTCTTTTGCGACTTTGATAGCCGCAGGGTTGTTATCACCATGCGCCACATACTCCGCCATACCTTCGGTCCACCACACCAGATAAGGGCTTAAAGGTGCGGGGCGCGGGCAGTTTTCCGGCGCTGCATGGGAGTCGTGTAAGTTGGCGCAAAAATCTCCGGCCAGATTAAAACGACCATCCAGATAATGCACATACTCATGGCCCAGATTCCACACTTCACCATTGTCACGCTGATAAGCGACAAATTCAGCCTGATTGCCGCTGAGATGCGGCAAGCCTTCCAGATACATACCGCCATTGTCGGTCGGCATTAAAAAATGCAGGCCGGCAAGCTGCACGTACTGCTGTTTTGACTGATAAATATTGGCCCTGAGCATCGAGTTGCCGTCGTGCAGCACCGGGGTTGGATTGTCAAATAACCGCATAAAACGCTGCTCAACTTTGGCTAAATCCGCGCAGTTTTGCGATTGCTGCGTTTTGGTTAATGCCACTGAACGTAACTGCAACGACGAATTACATTGATGCACCTGCGTCAACACCAGAGCTGCGGCATCGGCCCGTGCTTTTGCTGCAGCGTCCTCCTGAGCTTTATCCGGAGTTTTGGCAGCAGCGGCAGCATTCACTGGCTCTTGGGCATAAAGCGGTGGGGCAGATAACAACACCACAGCAGCAATAGCCAGCTGTAGCTTATTGAATAAAAACATAAATTCTCCTGATGATCACCCATCTGTTGTAAAGGCAGGGCGCTTTGCTGTGCAAAATTTATCTGCAGCTTTGATAAAGCGCCCCTCTTGATGTTCTTGTTGATTTTTTAACTTGAGTTGTTTATTTCAATTAAAATATATTGTATACAATATTCTTAATCAACGTTATATCGACGATTTATCAGGATTTTACTTTGACCAACAATGCATTTTCTTACTGGCAGGCGCCACCACACTGGCTGCAAATCAGCAGTCTGGACTGTCATACCGGCGGTGAGCCTTTGCGTATTATCACCGCCGGATTCCCGGAGCTAAGAGGCGGTACTGTGCTGGAGCAGCGCCGCGACTGTCAGCAAAGATTTGATCACTTACGAACTGCATTAATGTTTGAACCCCGTGGCCATGCCGATATGTATGGTTGCATTATTGTGCCGCCGGAGCGCGCCAACAGCGCTTTTGGGGTGTTGTTTATTCATAACGAAGGCTACAGCACTATGTGCGGCCACGCCATGATTGCCCTTGCCAAAACGGCGGTAGAAGCGGGGGGAGTGCCTGTTACTTATCCGGTGACTGAATTTCTGGTTGATGCACCTTGTGGCCAAATTCGTCTTTTTGCCCAAATTGCCGCTGACGTCCCGGTTGGCAATTTAGCCGGCCATGTCACTGATGACCCAGGCCTGAATTCAGACTCAGCCCCAGTCTCCACCTCAGCCCAAGGCAAAGAAAAACGCAAAATACAGGTTCACCGTTGCTGGTTTGAAAATGTGCCTTCTTTTGTACTTGGCAACAGTCAACAGATAGAAGTGTCCGGTATAGGGCGGGTGCCCTATCAGCTGGCTTATGGCGGTGCCTTTTATGCCTATGTGGACGCAGAGGCTATCGACCTTGATTTGTCGATGGCAAATCACCGGCAAATTGTCCGTTATGGCGAACTGATTAAGCAGCAGCTGCTGGCGGATGGCGTGTCGGTGACGCACCCATTCAGCGAAGATTTAAGCTTTTTATATGGCGTCATTTTTATGGGGCCTGCGCAAAAACCAGGGGTGTATCAGCGCAATGTCTGCGTTTTTGCCAATGGCGAACTCGACCGCAGCCCCACCGGCAGTGGTGTCTCCGGCCTGGTGGCCATATTGCAGCAGCAAGGCAGGCTAGCTGTGGGAGAAAAAATCCGCATTGAAAGTATTGTTGGCTCTGAATTTGAAGTGTCCGTGAAAACCCAAACGCGCTTCGGCCCTTACAGCGCCGTGATCCCACAAGTTGCCGGCACCGCCCATGTGACGGGGCGACATCAGTTCCTGATCGATCCTGAAGATCCACTTGCAGAAGGTTTTATATTCCGATGAATACACCTATTCCGATGAAACTACAGACAGATATGCCCATGCCTTTTTATGCGGACACAAAGCTCATACCACCGGTCGCCGATTTTAGTGGCCGCTTAGCGCAGTTTCGCTACCAGATGCTACAGGCAGGTCAGGACGCTGCTTTAGTATTTTCGCCGGTGAACTTACGTTATTTATTTAATTACAGCGGTGAAGCACTGATGGCGGTCGTCACACCTGAGCAAGCTGTACTGATCACTGATTATCGTTTTATTGCCCAGGCAGAGCAGGAAACAAAAGCCGTTTGCCCCAAAGCAACTTTTTTTTGCCGTGACCGCGACAGCCAGAGTCTTGGGCAGGCGATTGCTTTACAACTGAGCGCGGTAAAAGCGCGCCGGGTCTGGTTTGAAGACAGTGATATCAGTGTGTTGTTATGGCGCGCTATTTGTGATGACAACGGTCTGATTGAATTCAGTCCTTGTCCGCCACATCTGGCGGCACAGCGTATGGTCAAAGACGACTGGGAAGTTGCGCAGATAGAACAGGCGGCCGCTATTGCCGATCTGGCGCTGGCGCGCGCTTTACCCATGCTGCAAATAGGCGTCAGCGAGCGTGAATTTGCCACGGAGCTTGAATATCAGCTGAAAAAAGCCGGCGCTGAAGACTTTTCTTTTGCCACCATTTTGGGTTTTGCCGCGCGCTCTGCCTTGCCCCATGCCTTGCCCACCGACAGAAGGCTGAAAAAAGGTGATTTGGTGGTACTGGATTTTGGTGCCGTGGTCAACGGGTACCGATCTGATATGACCCGCAGTTTTGTTTGTGGCAAAGCAAGTCCGCTACAACAACAAATGTATCAGGTGGTGCTGGAGGCACAACAGGCTGCGCAGGAAGCAGTGCGCGCCGGGATCAGTGGCGCTGCACTGAACAGCATAGCAGCCAGCATCCTGGCGGCGTCACCTTTTGCCAGAGACGCAGGCCCGGGCCTCGGCCATGGCGTGGGTTTGCAATTGCATGAACAACCCTTTCTCGGGCCTTTGTGCCAGCATCTGTTGCCACAAAATGCCGTCATCACTATTGAACCCGGTATTTATATTGCTGATTTTGGTGGTGTGCGAATTGAAGACGATGTGCTGGTGACCAAAACCGGCTGCCGCATTTTAACCAAAGCCCCTAAAACCTTCGAACTGGCCCTGCGGGAGTAACACCATGCTAATGCTTTCTGCTGCCGATGTTGCAGCGCATCTGGATTATCCGTCTTTGATCAACGCCTTACACCAGGGTTTTGCGGGCGACTTTTCAGCACCGCCACGCCAGTTATATGCGCTTGCGCCGGATAAGGCAGGCAATCACGACGCTTTTGCACTTTTACCGGCCTGGAATGAACGTTATATCAGTGTCAAAGCCTTTACCTATTTGCCAGATAACGCCATACAGGGCTTGCCCGGGCTGCACTCACAACTGATGTTATTTGCCAGACAAACCGGCGAACCCAAAGCTTTTATCGATGGAGTCAGTGTCACCTGCGCCCGCACCGCGGCAGTGTCAGCGCTGGCGGCTTTGCATCTGGCGCGCAGCAATAGTCAGACGTTGTTATTGCTGGGCACCGGCAATTTAGCCATGCCGCTGCTGCGGGCCCATTTGTCGGTACGGCCGTTAAGCCGAATTTTATTGTGGGGACGAAACCCGCAAAAAATAAAGCAGTTACAACAACATGCCATTAATGAACTACTGCCGTTATATCCAAATCTTGCCATTGTTGTGGTGGATGATTTGGCAGCAGCACAAAGCAGCAGTGACATCATAGTTTCTGCAACAGTATCTGCCGAACCTTTGCTGTTTGGTACGCTGATAAAACCCGGTACTCACGTTGATTTGCTGGGCAATCACAATGTCGATAAACGTGAATGTGACAGTGCGCTGGTGCAAAAAGCGCGGGTTTTTGTCGATGACAAAAATAATGTGTTAAAAGAAGCTGGCGAGCTGCTGCTCCCCATTGCTGAAGGCTGTTTTAGAGCAACAGATATTCAGGCGGATTTAGCCACTTTATGCCGCGAAGGTCATGCCGCAATAACCTGCGCCGAGGCTGCGCAACTGCAACCTGAACCCGCTGCCGGATCAACAACTGAATCGGCTGCTAAAACCGCTATACCGCCAGCACGCTTGAGTCACAACGACATCACTTTGTTTAAATCTGTCGGCACTGCGCTCAGCGATTTATTGTGTGCAGCTTTAGTGCTGGAGCGTTATCAACAAACTTTGGCAAAGGAGCAGATAGCACAATCGTTGCTGCAACAAAAGTTGGAGCAGCCCACAACATGAATAGCCTCTCATCCGCCAGCACTGAGTCGTCCACTGAGCAGCTGACAACAACAGCGAATCATCATCCGGCAGCGTCAAATCCTGCCGTGCAACGCGGGGAAAAAGCCAAGCGCAGTGCTTTTCCTGCTTCATTTTATGTCGCCAACAGCATGGAGATTTTTGAACGGCTGGCCTGGTATGGCTTTTTTGCCTTGTCGTCTTTGTACCTCACCAGCCCACTCAGTCAGGGTGGCCTTGGTTTTAGTGAACAACAGCGCGGTTTTCTACAGGGCATGATCCCGTTTTTATTGTATTTATTACCGGTGGTGACCGGTGCCATGGCCGACAGATATGGTTACCGGCGGATGTTTTTGTTGTCATTTATGCTGATGGCGCCTGGTTATTATTTGCTCGGTCAAGTGTCGGGTTTTTGGTCATTCTTTGCGGTTTTTGTGTTGGTGGCAGTAGGGGCCGCTTGCTTTAAACCTGTGGTGGTGGGCACAGTAGGGCGCTGCACTGACGACAGCAACAGGGGGCTTGGCTTTGGTATTTTTTATACCATGGTGAATATCGGTGGTTTTATCGGGCCGCTGGTCGCAGGTTATGTGCGCGCCATCAGCTGGGACTGGGTCTTTATCATGTCGGCGTTCTGGATAAGCCTGAATTTTATTCCGGCGCTGCTCTGGTACAAAGAGCCGGCACTGACAGCAGAAGAAAAAACACATAAAACCAATGCTTTACCACTACTGCAGGAAGTGCAACTGGTGCTTGGCAATGGCAGGTTAGCGCTGATGGTGTTGCCTTTGTTATTGCTGCTTATCTTCAGCAGCCTGACCGCCTTAACCTTCTGGCAAATTGTCGCACTGTCGGCGCTTTGGATCACCATCAACGCTTGCTGGAGCCTGGGGCTGGCGGCAATGAATATCAAAGCAACAGGCTGGTATTTACAACAACTGAAAACCGGCAATACCGCTTTTGTCTGTTATTTATTGATCCTGACCGGCTTCTGGACTATCTACAACCAGCTGTTTATCACAGTACCGCTGTTTATCCGCGATTTTGTCGATACCAAAGACTTAGTGCTGGCTATCACAGAGCTGGCGCCTTCCTGGCTGAATTATCTGGCAGCGGTGAATCATAGTCAGCTCAGCGCGTTATTACCGGATTTAGCCCAGGCCTATTCGCAAGAAAGCCAAAGCCTGCAACAACTGGCACAGCAGCTGTATCACCATAAACTCAGAGTACCGCTGACTGAGATAGAAGCGGGTTTACAGGCACTTTTTGCCCAACAAATCAGCGCCGATGCGCTGGCCAGCCAGTGGCAACAGCAATACCGGCAAATTAACCCGGAATATATTGTGAATCTTGGTTTTGCCGTCATCGTGCTGCTGCAGATTGCCATCAGTGCGCTAATTCAGCGTTTGCCGGCTTTACCTGTTCTGGTGTGCGGCACCCTGGTGTTAAGTGCCGGTCTGTTTAGTTTTGGTTTAAGTGGCCTGTTTGTGGTTGGTGGTTTTGCCATGGCAGGGGCTGTGTTGCTGTTTTCACTGGGTGAAATGCTGGCATCGCCCAAAAG
>JAYRUI010000071.1:0-9646 GCA_041919175.1 Rheinheimera sp.
CGGCGTGTTAATAGATAACGCCATGTTATTGCTGGAAAAACAAATTCCACAGCAAAATGACGCTGAGCGTGAAGCCGCACTCAAAGCCGCATTTGCGCATTTATTGTCCTTGGGTATTACCAGTGTGCACGACGCCGGCATTGATGCGGCCAACCTCGCTACTTATCAGAAACTGGCCAGCGAACACCAGCTGCCGCTGCGTATTTACGCCATGTTAAGCGCTACAGATCCCACACTTGAAGGCTGGCTCAAAGCCGGGCCAATCGATGATGCAGCGGATTACCTCGACGTCAAATCGGTAAAAATTTACGGTGATGGTGCTTTGGGCAGCCGCGGCGCCGCGTTGCTGGCCGATTACAGCGATAAAAAAGGCGAAAAAGGTTTGTTATTAACCCAGCCGGATAAACTGACGGCGGTGATGAAACTTACCATAGACGCTGGTTTTCAGGCCAACGTGCATGCCATTGGCGATTATGCCAATCAACTGGTGCTGGACAGATTTGAGCTGTTAACCAAGCCAGAGCAACGTGAAGCCCAACGGCACCGCATTGAACATGCTCAGATAGTCGCACCCAAAGATATTCCGCGTTTTGCCGCGTTAAAGGTGCTGCCGTCCATGCAGCCTACCCACGCCACTTCAGATAAAAATATGGCCGGTGACCGATTAGGGGTAGCGCGGCTGCGGGGCGCTTATGCCTGGCGCAGTTTTGTCGATCAGGGTAGCCGTATTGTCGGTGGTTCAGACTTCCCGGTGGAACTGGCCAATCCGTTCCATGGTTTACATGCGGCAGTGACCCGGCAGGATCAACAAAATCAACCACCTGGTGGTTGGTTACCAGAGCAAAAACTGAATATCACCGAAGCGTTGCGCAGTTTTACGGTGGACGCAGCTTTTGGCGCTTATCAGGAAAAAGCCATGGGCAGTTTACAACCCGGCATGTGGGCCGATTTTATTCTGCTCGACCGTGACCCGGTGAAAGGTCCGGCGGAGCAACTCTGGCAAACCCAGGTGCAACAAACTTATGTGGCGGGCAAGTTGTTGTATCAACGCCCTTAAACAGTGGCCTGCAGCACGGAAATTTAGCTTTACTGCTGAATTTAAAGCGCAAGCAGGCTACACTGCGCCCATCCGGACGCCTTATGGGCGTCCTTTTATTTTTCAGCTCGGATAACCTTATGATCAGTCAAAAGTGGGCCAAATTAATTAAATCGCTGCAGCTGAAAAAATTCAGAAAAGCCGAACAGCTGTTTTTTGTTGAAGGCGAAAAAGCCGTGCTGGAAGTGCTGGCGTCCGGCTGGCCTGTGAAAGCCTTATTTGGTACGCCGGATTTTCTGGATCGTCACCCTGATGCCGCCATAGCTGCAGAACTGGCGCATCCCTGCACTGCCGCTGAGCTGGAAGCTGTGGGCACCTTTGCCAGCAATAATGCCGCTATTGCCGTGGTGCAACTGCCCCATTACGCCCCTTTTGCCGAACAACAGGGTCACTGGGTGCTGGTGCTGGATCAAATCAACGACCCGGGTAACCTGGGCACTATTATCCGCATTGCCGACTGGTATGGCATTGCGCATATTTTGTGTTCCACCGACACTGTGGATGCCTTTAACCCAAAAGTGATTGCCAGCGCCAAAGGCTCGTTTTTACGGGTAAAACTACATTATCAGCCGCTGCCTGAGGTGCTTACCAAGGCAGATCAGCCGGTGTTTGGCGCTTATTTGGGCGGTGAGTCGGTGCATCAGTTGGCGCTGCAACACACAGGTGGTTTTATTGTGCTTGGCAACGAAGCGAATGGCATCAGTGCCGAGCTGGAACAATTGATCAGCCGTCGTATCACTATTCCGTCTTTTGGTGACGCCGAGTCGCTGAACGTGGGTATTGCCTGCGCCGTCATCGTGGATAACCTGAAGCGGCTGTCGGCAGCATAACAGCGCCTTGTTGCAGGCCAGGCAAACAATTCTGTTTTGGCCTTCACTTTGACTTCTATTACACTAGCGGCCTTGTGAGCGCTGCCGGAGCGAACCATGCCTACACAAATTCCAACTGATTTTCCTGCCGTTTTTCCAACTATCGCCGATTTTGTAGGCCAGACCCCATTGGTGCGTTTGCAACGTATGGCGGCGCATACCCAAAGCACAGTGTTGTTAAAACTGGAAGGCAATAATCCGGCTGGTTCAGTCAAAGACAGGCCAGCGCTGAATATGATTGTGCAGGCTGAACTGCGGGGTGATATTCAGCCAGGCGACACTATTATTGAAGCCACCAGCGGTAATACCGGCATTGCATTGGCCATGGCAGCGGCAATAAAAGGTTATCGCATGGTGCTCATTATGCCGGACAATGCCACCAGCGAACGCAAAGCCTCGATGCAGGCTTATGGCGCAGAGCTGATTCTGGTCAGTAAAAAAGACGGTATGGAAGGTGCCCGCGATTTAGCGCTGAAGATGCAGGCCGAGGGCAAAGGCAAGGTGCTGGATCAGTTTAATAATCCGGACAATCCGGCGGCACATGTAACAAGCACAGGGCCTGAGATCTGGTTGCAAAGCCGTGGCCTGATGACGCATTTCGTCTCCAGCATGGGCACTACCGGCACTATTATGGGGGTGTCCACTTATCTGAAAAAGCAAAACCCCAATATTCAGATCATTGGTTTGCAACCATCCGAAGGTAGTTCTATTCCCGGAATCCGGCGCTGGCCTGAAGCTTATCTGCCTGGTTTTTATGATAAATCCAGAGTGGATTTAGTGCTGGATGTGTCAGAAGCCGACGCCGTTGCCACTACCCGGCGTTTAGCGCGCGAAGAAGGCATTTGTGCCGGTGTCAGTTCAGGCGGTGCTGTATTTGCCGCAATAAAACTGGCTGAACAACAGCCGGGCGCTGTGATAGTGGCCATCGTCTGTGACCGCGGTGACCGTTATTTATCTTCTGGTTTATTTAATGATTAGGTTTTGCTGTGCCTTATGAATGGATGGCGCTGACAGCAGCCGTATGCTGGGCTGTTGGCAGTTTAATTTCGGCGCCCGCTTCGGCGCATTTGGGTGCTTTTGCCTTTACCCGCTGGCGTATGGCTTGTGCCAGCGTTATTTTATGGTCACTGGCGATTGGCAGCGGCAGCTGGCAAAGCCTGCCGGTGGATCAGCTCTGGTTGCTGGCGCTGTCTGGTGTTATTGGCATTTTAATTGGTGACACCGCCCTTTTTGCTTCAATGAACCGCTTAGGCCCGCGCCGCGCCGGGGTGCTTTTTGCCACTCATGCGTTATTTTCAGCGGTACTGGCCTATTTGTTTTTGGGTGAAAAAATCTGGGGCTGGACGCTGTTGGGCTCTGGTTTATTAGTGACAGGCGTGATGAGCGCCATTTTATTTGGTAAACGCAGCGCTGAGCAGCATCACTGGGAAAGCAGCAGCCATCAGCTGGGCATTGGCATTGGTCTGGGTTTGTTATCGGCCTTGTGCCAGGCGGTTTCTACCTTAATGCTCAAACCTTTGATGGAAACCGAGATCGACGCTATTGCCGCTTCAGCGGTGCGGATGACCACGGCACTGCTTTGCCATTTAGCCTTGTTATGGCTGGGGTTTAAAGTAGCGCGGGTTTATAGGCCGATGACTGGCAAAGTGCTGGCGATGGTGGCTTTTAATGCCTTGTTGTCAATGGGGATTGGCATGACGTTAATTTTGCAGGCTTTAAAAGAAGGCGACGCCGGCATAGTGGCGATGTTGTCGTCGGTGAGCCCGGTTGTGGTATTGCCGCTGCTCTGGCTGGTATATCAACGCCGCCCTGCAGTTGGCGCCTGGCTGGGCGCCGCTTTAACAGTTGCTGGTACTGTGTTGATTTTAAAACATTAAATCAACACTATCGCTTCAGCACACTGCAGAGCTATACGACTGCAACGCGCATAGGTGCCGTGACTGGCTGTTCCTTGTGTTGAGGCTTCAGCGTTGGGTTGGTTTTACTTCGGCTTTCACTTCAGTTTCTGTGGTTTCTGCAGCGACATCTTCTGTGGCCGCTGCAGGCGCCGCTTCAGTACTATCATTTTGATTGTCCTGCGTGACCGGCTGCGGTTCCTGATGTTCAGGTTGCAGCGGCGTGGCTGGTTGTTCCACGTTTTCTTTGGGTAGCTGATTGCGGTAAAAATCAATCAGCCCCATCACTTCCGATAATGCAAAAGCATGTTGTTCAGTCAGAATGCCGTTGTGACCACTGATAATATCGTCTGACACCGCCAGCACCCACACCGCCTGCATATTGGCGTCGGGGCAACTTTGAATAGTGCGGCGGGACTGTAATCTGGCCCGCACTTTCCAGCCGGAGCGCGGCAACATCATCATACAACCCGGTGTGGCGTCATGTTGTTGTAATGCCTGTGGAATATTCATGGGTACTTCACAATCACCCCTTGGGCAACGATCGATATCATGGGTGATTGCCCAGGAATTGCCCATGGCTCTTTCCCCTTCTTTCAGCCAGTTAAAGGCTTTTTTCAGGGCAAAATCACCTTTGGACTGCAACACCACCATCGCGGGTTTTTGCCGGTCCAGACTGAGCAGTTCATCCATAGGCCGGTATTCGCGGGTGGTGACGGCCGGGTTTAATAAAATAAACAAATTCGGATTGTCTTTTTGCTGCTCTATCGAAGTTTTAATGCGGTCTTTACTGCCGTGCAGCGCCACAGCCCCCCCAAGACTATGGCCAATGACGGTGTAGCGTTGCAAAGTACCGGCCGCCACCTCATTGTCCAGTTTATCCAGCAGTTCGGAAAAACCGGTTTGGCCAATCCGTTTGGCCACGGTTTTACGCTGAAAAATTGTCGGGAAATCTAACGGCTCTACCCAACTGGTGGCGTCGTCTGAACCATCCAGCCATAAGGGATCATATTTGTCGCCACGCCAGCCAATATAAAGGCCGACTAAGTTACGCTGGGCGTCACTTTTGGCCATTTGCTGATAAAACTGCTGAAAAGCAATAAAGTTTTCATCACTGGGGGAAGCGCTATGGTGCCATCCGTGGATAAAAATAATCAGTTCTGCCGGTTGGCCTGGGTTGCGATGCAGCCTGGCGGCTAAACCCGCCCATTGATCCGGGTCGTGCGGCTTACCATGATCATCAAATTCAATAACATGGAAATTCTGCTCAGCAATATCGGCGCCCGGCAGATGATAAGCCTTGTCCGGAATATAACTCAGCACCACTGACACCATCAGAATGGCAATCAGCACCAGTTTAAATAACGCGATTTTTTTTAACATCAGCACACAATACAGAGCAGGTTTTCACCTGATTACAGCAGGATCACCAGAACGCAGCGGCTTGATGCCGGCTAATTCTCTGGTGGGAAAAATTGGCGAAATTATACCCGAAACAGCCTCTTAGCGGCCAGACCAGATCCACAACTATATTTGGTGATTTGCGCGAAAAAAATCACCGCTATTCAGCCAGAATACAGGCTGCCGATGCTATGAGCGCTGAAATACAAAAGGACTGCCAAAGCAGTCCTTTTGAACAACATGAACCAGCACTAATGTTAAGAACCGCCTCCTGTTAAGAACCGATCATGCCACCATCATTTTTTGTCACTATCACAGTGGCAGAACGTGGCCTTGCAGTTTTGTCGTCACTTGGCCAGTTACTGGTGAACTGGGTTGGTGTTGAGCGGTCGCCCGGATGCTGAATATTCACAAACATGGTTTTCATATCCGGCGTCCAGCTGATGCCCGTCACTTCAGCATCAATAGGCCCGACCAAAAAGCGTTTGAGTTGTTTGGTTTTAGGGTCGGCCACCAACATCTGGTTATTGCCATAAGGGCCGCTGTTTTGCTGGCTGCCGCTCATATCGGTCTGGATCCACAATAAACCGTTTTTATCAAAAGCCAGGCCGTCCGGGCTTGCCAAATGGTTGTCGGCAGTCAGTTTTAAATCGCCTGTTGCCGTGCCTACATCCCCTGCCAGCAGGAAAATATCCCAGTCAAAGCTGTTGGCAGCGGCACGTTCACGCCAGCGGATAATATGACCTGTGGCATTTTTAGCGCGTGGGTTGGCTTTGTTCACCTGAGCATCAGTACGGCTCGTGTTGTTAGTCAGGGTAAAATACACTTCGCCTGTTTGTGGATGCACAGCACCCCATTCAGGTCTGTCCATTTTGGTAGCGCCCACCACATCGGCAGCTAAACGGGTGTTGATCAGCACATCAGCCTGACTGCTGAACTCCACATTGGCGGCCAGAGCTTTAGCACGGAAATTTTCTGAGTTGATATCGAGCGCTAACCACTCGCCTGAGCCGTCGTCGTTAAAACGCGCCACATATAAAGTGCCTTCATTCAGCAAATGGCCACCGGCTGTTGCTTTAAAATAAGGCGCTTTGGACACGTATTTGTAGATGTATTCAAAAGTCGAGTCGTCGCCTGAATAAAACACCACCGGCTGACCTTCCACTACAGGGGCAAATACCACGCCTTCATGACCAAAACGGCCCAAAGCGGTACGTTTTTGTGGCACGCTGTCCGGGTTAAATGGGTCAATTTCAACTATCCAGCCAAAGGTGTTGGGTTCGTTGCGGTAATCGCGGTCAGCGTCTGTGGCAATAGTCGATGCGTTAAAACGCTGGTATTGATCAGCGCCAGAATCGGCTGTTTCCCAATAATAACGGCCATTTTTAGTACCAACGCCATAACGTTTATGTTCACGTGGCTGGGTCACATCACTATTCATAAAATAACCGGCCCAGTTTTCTTCAGCCGTTAAATAGGTGCCCCAAGGCGTGTAACCATTACCACAGTTATTTAAAGTACCGCGGGTGCGGGTACCGTCTGTGCTGTATTTGGTGACCATTTTGGCATGACCACGGGCAGGACCAGCGATATCCATTGGCGTTGCACCTGTGATACGACGGTTCAGCGGGCTGCCCTGCACCAGCTGGAACTGACCCGTGGCGTCTTTTTTAATATGGGCAACAGTCACCCCATGCGCTGCCACTTCTTTGCGAACTTCGTCGCTTGGTCTTGGCAAACCTGTAGGGCCGTTTTGGTGTAATACGTTAGCGTCCAGATACTCGTGGTTAAACACCAGCAGACCTTCGTTGCTGTTTTTCCCCTCACCGCGCGCATCTAACGGGAAAAAATGCATACCGTCGTGGTGAGCACCTACTTGCTGCTCCATATCGGCGCCGGTATTGGTGCCGTCCACGCGGTAAGCCGGATAACTGCCGGTTAAAGGTGTACCCATAGGTAAAAATGGCCGGGCTGTATAACCTTCAGGCACCACAATAGTGTCTAAACGGCTGGTAGCAATAGCTTTAAAATTTAAGAAAGTTTGCACTGGTGGTGGCAACACAGCCGCTGGCAATGGCACTGGTGCCGGCGTGGTGCTGCTGTTACAACCCAATAAACTGCCACCGAACACTGTGGCAACAGCTGTGCCTATAGTGCCTTTTAAAAAACTACGGCGCTGTAAATTGGCCGCCAATACATCGGCAAATTCGGCATTGGCAGAAAAGTTGGTTTGCGGGTCTATACCGCTGTTATCTATTTCAAATGGACGCAACTTCGACATAACGACTCCGGGATGTTTATGGTTATTTTTTCTGCCAGCATTAGAGCTGTTGCAGATGGCAAACCAGTGACAAATTGGCGACGAAATAGTGACAACAGCAACAAAAACACCCGGAGCGCAGTTTCTGGCAGCGGCATTTTTTACAACAAAATCGAAAGCTTTCAGGCTAGGTGTCAGACGCGCGCCTCTGGTATAGTGCAAAAAAAATCAATCAGGACGGGATGGGCTGCGCGATGATGGAATGGGACATAGTCCGGTTTGAACAATTAGACACTTACACTTTGTACGCCATGTTACAGCTGCGGGTTGATGTGTTTGTGGTAGAGCAGAATTGTCCTTATCCGGAACTGGACGACAAAGATTTACACCCGGAGACCCGGCATATTCTGCTGAAAAAAGCCGGTAAAATTCTGGCCTATGCCAGGGTATTAGCACCGGATGTAAGTTTTGCCGGTAGCCCGGGCATTGGCCGGGTTTGTGTGGCACAAACCGCCCGTCGTTTGGGTTTGGGTGAAGTACTGGTGCAAAAAGCCATCGCCACCGCCAAAGAAGGTTGGCCTGGCCTTGATATTCATATTTCTGCCCAGTGTTACCTGCAACGTTTTTACGAAAGTATGGGCTTTGTGGCTGCCAGCGAAGCTTATCTGGAAGATGATATTCCGCATTTAAAAATGACCCTGGCGGTAGCGCCACAGCTCTGAGCTCAAAATAAAGGCAATGCGGTTGATGGCTGGGTCTGCTCCGCTGCGATCTGGCCGCATCCTCAGCTGCTGTTTGTTACCCATAAAAAAGCGCCCCGAACCACGGATGATGATGATTCAGGGCGCTGCGCTAAAAAGTCTGTTGGTGGTAACCCGCTTTAGCCTGAATTTTCCGTCAGACTAAAGCGGCCACCGCATTATTCAAATCACTGCACTAAAAGCTTTGTACTAGAAAATCCGTCCTTAAAACTCATAACTCAGGCCCAGCCATAAGCGGCGGCCTTCCTGATTGTTGTTATAGACATTACTGTAACCTACAGCATTTGGATTACCTGCCACCGGTGCTGCATAAGCCGTGTATTCCAGAAAATCTTTATTCAGCAGGTTGTAAATAGCGGCGTTCAGTTTTAACTCTGGCAGTAACTGATAACCCAGCCCCAGTTGCAGCAGGCTGTAGCCTTTGTAATCACCCAGCGCTTTAAATACAGCCGTGTTGTTGCCGGCCAGAGTGGTAGAACGGTAACGGTCGCTGCGATACTCAGCTTTAATAAAAGTGGTTAAATCCTCGTTCAGCTGCCAGTTCAGGCTGGTATTGACCATATGTTTTGGCGTGTTACTCAGTGGTTTGCCTTTATCTTTACCGCTTTGTTGTTCACTGTCGGTATAAGTGTAATTGAGCATCCACTTGATATCTGCTGTCAGCTCCAGCTGGTTGCTGAACTCAACTCCCCGGGTCATGGCCTGGTCGATATTAATGCTTTGACCATAGAGTTCGACTTTAGGGAAACTGCCCACATTCACACAACCAGGACGGTTTGGCGCACCGGCGAAAGTACAATTCGGTACACCAGGTCCTGAGGCAATTTTGTCATCAAATTTGTTGTTAAACAGGCCAAAGCTAAAACTCCAGCCGTTGTTATTGTCATAAAAAGCCGCTACTTCAGACGTGGTGCTGGTTTCTGGTTTTAACCCAGGGCTGCCCAATAATGGCAAGGTACCCTGAGCGCCAAAACCTACAATGCCCGATGCCAGCTGATCCAATCTTGGCGTTTTATAACCCTGGCTCAAGCCACCTTTGATGGTCCAGTTGTCATTGGTATTCCACACCAGATAAGCCCGTGGGCTGGTATGGCCGCCAAAAGTGTCGTGGTCGTCGCGGCGTAGGCCCAAAGTCAGATTCAGATCTGTCAGCAGTTGCCAGCTATCTTCGGCAAACAGCGCCCATGAAGTTTGGGCAAAACTTTCTGTTGCCACCCCATCTGTCATTTGCGCGTCCCACCACTGACCACCCAGGGTGAAATGATGATCAGCCAGCTGACTGCCCCACTTGGCATCAAACACAGTATTTTCTGCTTCCAATAAGCGTGGTTGGCCGGCACCTTTGACGCCTGGCGGAATCAGGC
>JAYRUI010000072.1:0-9542 GCA_041919175.1 Rheinheimera sp.
CAGCATCAAATATTGGGGCGGCCGCGCTACCATCAGACCCATCAGTGCGCTGGAGCTTGGGGTCAGCCGCACTTTGCAATGGGGTGGCAAGGGTCGCAGCAACTCTTTCAGCACTTTATGGGATTTAGTCAGCTACGACAAAAGAGACGAAATTCCGGCCGACCAACGCGCTGCTGTGGATCTGAGCTATCACCTGAATACTTTTGGCCTGCCGCTAACGCTCTATGGCGAAATTGCTGACGATGACAACAGTTCTGGCCTGCCGGATAAAGCCTTGCAACTCTATGGTATCCGCACTTTTTGGGGTGAAGCGCAAGCACTGCACAGCCTGAATCTGGAATACAGCGACACTTATCTGCAATGTGAAGACAGCCTGGAGCCTGGCGACTGTGCTTATCAGGGCACCTTGTACCCTGAAGGCTACCGCCGTTATGGCCGTATTATTGGCAGTGGTTATGGCGCAGACGCCAAAGTGCTGAGTTCCGGTTATTTATATCAGCTGCCGGACGGCCAGAACTGGTCGGCACAACTGGCTTATGCCACCTTTTATCAGGGCTTAAACAGCGACAGTAGCTGGCAGTTAAAACTGCAACATCAAAGACCGTTATTCAGCGGTTTATTGCAGTTACAAAGCCGGTTTTTACAAAAGTCACCGCTGCGGCCAGAGCTGGAAAAAAGCCTGAGTGTGGCGGCAAGCTGGGAATACCGCTATTAATTTGCCCTGTTAAAAGCTTTGCATGATGCAAACAAAAGGCGCCTTAAAGCGCCTTTTTTTGTTTTTTAGATTTTGATAAAAATCTGCCGGCGGTATAACAGATAAGAAATGAACCAGAACAAGCCGACATGCAATAACGCAAACAACAACGATGCCGGTTTGTCGGCGAGCACTGTTTGCAGCAGCTGATACAAGCCCTGATAGGCCGACATGGTTGTTCCCGCTGTGTCAGCAACTTGCCACACCAGCACTTTGCTGAGCAGCACTGTCCAGCACCAGGACAAAATGTAAATAAACAAAGGGTTAGAACCATAAACGCGCAGCGGCTCAGCAATACCAGCAAAGTTGCGGATATCCACCAGCCAGACCATCAGCGCCAAGAGCCACAACAACAAAGCTGTGCTTTGCAGCACGTAACTGCCGGTCCATAAGGCTTTATTCACCGGCCAGAAGGGCGCTATCAACTGCGACAATACCAACATCAGCGCACCTACCGCCAATAACCACAACATACCGGCTTTGGCCTGACGTTTGCTGAGCTCACCTGCCACCCAATAACCAAGCAGTACATTCACCACTGCGCCTAAAGTGCTGAGCAAACCTTCAGGATCAAAGGGCATGCCAAAACCCTGATACAACCTATGTTCACCTAACAAAGCTCTGTCTATCACCCCGACAATATTGCCTGACAGGCTATAAGGCTCGCTGCCAAGCTGCAATAAACACCAATAAAGCGCCAGCAACAGCGCAGCCAATAGCGGCATGCCATACTGCTGTTTCGCGCCTGTGAACAATGGTTTTAACGCCAGCACCAATAAAGCCGCCAGGCCATAACAAAAAGCAATGCGCTGCAATACCCCCATCAGCCGCATTTGGCTAAAGTCCGGTGTCCATAAAAAATTTAAACCAAGGCCAAGCACAAACATCAATAAGGTGCGGCGCAGTACTTTTTGCACTGCAGCCGCGCCCCAGGTTTGGGTTTTCAGCGCAAAAAACATTGCCGCGCCCACCACAAATAAAAAGCCGGGAAACACCAAATCAGCAAAAGTAAACCCATGCCAGTCGGCATGTAATAACGGGCTATACACCGCCGACCAGGAGCCCGGTGTATTCACCAAAATCATCAGCGCTAAAATCAAACCTCGCAGCGCATCAAGGGCGACAAAACGTGTGGTGGTCATAAAGACTTCTCATTTATTATCAATAAGGTAAAGCTAGCATTAGCGAAGCAGCACAATAAAGTGTGCTTTAAATACAACAACGCCAGTGTGAACACTGGCGTTGTTGTTTAAACAAAAATGTTACCACTGACGGATTTTATGGCCTTTAAAGGCATAAAACAGGATAAAGGCATAACAAGGCAACATCACCCAATAAGCCAGCTGGCTGTCACCTGAGCTGTGGGCAAAATAACCATACACCAGCGGTAACAGCGCACCACCGGCAATACCCATAATGAGTAAAGCGGAGGCTGTTGCAGTAAATTTACCTAAACCATCCAGCGCCAAAGGCCAAACCGCAGGCCACACCAGCGCATTGGCAAAACCTAACATCGCCAGATAAAGCACAGTGTCCGGCACAGTTGGAATACCTGTCCAGCCAAATAACACTTGAGCAATCATATGGCTATCGCTGGAGCCAAACATCACGCCCAGCGTGAATAACAAACCAAACAAAGCTGAGCCTTGCAAAGCACGGGCTTGTGACAAGTATTTTGGAATACAGCTGACGCCCACCAGATAACCCAACACCATAAACGCCATAGTGTAAGAAGTTAAAGTACCGAAGTTTTCCACTTTCAGGTTCTGGCCATATAAACCAATGGTATCGCCGGCGATAACTTCCACACCCACATAAAAGAACAACGCAATGACACCCAGCACCAGCTGAGGAAATTGCAATACCGAAGTTTGGGTTTGGGCTTTCACGTTACCAATGACAGCTTCTTCCAGATCCGGCTCCGGCAGCGGCGAAAACTTCACAAAAGCCATTAATGCCACTAAAGCAGCGGTCATATAGATATAAGGTTGCACCAGACGGTTCGACAACTCAGCAATACGGCTGGCCTTTTCTTCGGCAGTTAAAGCCGCTAAAGCTTCAGGGGTAAACTGGTCCATGCCGGTTAAAATTAACGCGGTAAATACCAGCGGCACCACAATACCGGCACCTTTATTCACCAGACCCATACAGCTGATGCGCATCGCAGCACTCTCACGTGGGCCAATACAGACGATATAAGGGTTGGAGGCGGTTTGTAAAATAGTGAGACCCGTACCCAACGTAAATAGGGCTATTAAAAACAAACCATAAAAGCTGCTTTGCGCCGCCGGAATAAACAGCACGGCCCCCACCGCCATAATGCCTAAACCTGCCACCATGCCGTTTTTATAACCAATGCGGTTCAGCACCATCGACATAGGAATGGCCATCACTACATAAGCAATGTAAAAAGCGAAGGTCACCAACAACGCCTGAAACTCATTGAGATCACAGACAATTTTTAAAAACGGTATTAAAGAACCGTTCAGCCAGGTGACAAACCCGAATACAAAAAACAAGGTGCCGATGATTATCATCGGCAACAAGGTATTTCTGCCCTGTGCTTTGCTTATCGCCATTTCCATATCAACCTCTGTTGTTTGTTGCTGTTATTGTTATCCGGCTGAAACCATAAGGCTCGCTGGATTTATCGTTGTGTATGTTCTTTTGTCTGCTGTTTAATTTTTATACCCGTCATTTTTACAGCGGCATCACCATGCTTAACACTGCGCAGCGCCGCCAATCCAGCATTGTTGCACTACACCTTTGTCATCCAGCAGCACCAAATCCGCACTATAGCCCGGCGCAATGCGGCCCATCTGGAGTTCAGTGCCAATACATTGCGCCGGATACAACGACGCCATGCGAAGTGCCTCCCCTTGCGACACGCCAAGCTCAGCAACGGCATATTGCACAGCAGCCGCCATATCCAGTACTGAACCTGCCAGCTGGCCTGTTTCGATGGTCAGTTTATTGCCATCCCGAAACACTTTGCCGTCAAAAAAAGCAAACTCAGTGTCTGTGGTGCCAACCGGCGACATCGCATCTGTTACCAGCAGCAATTTACCGCGTGGTTTTGCCGCCAGCGCCAGTTTGGCCGCCAGCGGGTGTACATGATGACCGTCGAGAATAATGCCACACCATGCATCCGGGCTTGCCAAAGCAGCACCCACCATGCCGGGTTCACGCGAAGTGAGCGGCGACATGGCGTTATACAAATGGGTAAAACCACAGGCGCCTGCCGCCAGAGCAGCATTGACAGTGGCAGCGTCGGCATTGGAATGGCCTAAAAACACCAGCACACCCAGCTCCACCAACTGGCGGATTTGGGCGGCGCTGATATTCTCCGGCGCCACTGTCACTAACTTCACGCCCAGGTCGGTGCGGCGGTAAATCGCGAGCTCAGCCTCAGTCAAAGGCCGGATATGCTGCTCTGGGTGCACACCTTTTTTCGGTACCGACAAATGCGGCCCTTCAAAATGCACGCCCAACACCCCTGGCTCTTTGGCGGCAATCGCAGCAGCGATGACGTCAGCGGCTTGTTGCATCACGGCCACTGAATCAGTAATCACTGTCGGCAACAAGGCCGTGCTGCCAAAACCGGCATGGGCTTTCACCATGGTTCTGAGCGTCTCTAAAGTAGGTGCAGTGTTAAACAAAGCACCACCACCGCCGTTCACCTGAATATCAATAAAACCGGGGGCCAGCGTCAGCGGCAACACAGCAGCTGCATCAGCGGCAACAATCTGGCTGATTTTGCCTTGTTCAAAACTGACCTGCACATTGTGCAACCAGTGTTCACCGTCAAACAACTTTGCTACGGCCAGATGTTGTATTGTCACTTGTTACCTACCTGCTGCTGAGCCTGGGCCGCCGGACTATGGCCCCCCTGGTTCTCTGTTTTATTCTAAGCAAACTACTGTTTTTAAAAAGAATTACACTGTTTTGGTTACTTTATTCAAACCCGGTGGTGCATCAGGGTTCACACCTCGGCTACGCGCCACTGCTTCCACATCCAGATAAAAACGCTGTAATACCAAAAGTGGTAACACTCTTGGATGAGAAGTTAAAGCGCCGTGATGTAAGTGCACCAGCGCAGCGCCGCGGCTTTGCACTTCATCCACCTGCACCTGATGCGCTGCCAGCGCTTCGTCAGCAACAGACACATCAATAATGGCAAACTGGTTTTTTACCAGCGTCACAGGGCCATGCAAAAACTCGGCACTGGAAAAAGCTTCAGCATGAATACCACAAACTTCTTTGAGTTTTAACGCAATTTCACGTGCTATGGCATAACCAGGGCCACGACCAAGCACAACCCCGTGTTTTACCGCAGCAACAGACTCTGGCGTTAACTGCGCCGGTAATTGTTGCGCCTGTTCCAGCAATGCAGGTAAAGATTCCACTGCTGCCAGTAACTGCGGCTGCGCCGACCATACCGCCACCAGTTGTAACAAGGCACTTAAAGTGGCCAGATAGCTTTTGGTGGCTGCAACCGCCTTTTCCGGGCCGACAAAAAGCGGCACCACAGCGTCGGCTTGTTCAGCCAGCGGTGAGCTGGTGTCGTTCACCAAAGCCACCACATAAGCACCGGCCATTTTGGCCATTTCAACCTGTGCCAGAATATCCGGGCTGCGACCCGACTGGGAAATCACCAGCACCAAAGCGTCCTGCAATTTCAGCTGTTTGTGATAGACGCTGGCAATCGAAGGTGCAGCCGGCACCACGGGTAAACCCAATTCAATTTCAATCAGATATTTGGCAAATACACCGGCATGATCGGAAGAACCACGACCAACCATATACACATACTTAGGCGCACGTTGTTGAATTTGCTGCACAATACCGGCAATAGTGCTGCTATTGGCAGCCAGTTGTTCACGGATCCGGGCTGGGGCTTCGGCGGCTTCCTGCGCCATAATGGTACTGTTCATCTGCTACTCACTTCTGTTTCAGGATTCTGTTTTAAGATTCTGTTTTAGCGCTCTGCTTTAAGACTGGGCTGCCGCAGCGACGGGTAATAAACTTTGTTGTTGTCTGGCAAACCAGACAGCACCAAATTCAGGGGCGGCCAAAGCCGGTGTTAACGCCTCTTGCACGTTTTTGTCCAGATAAGGCACCAGCTTGTACGCCAGACCACCAATCATCGAAAAACGCGGAGGCGACAGTTCAAACAATTTCAGCGCGATTTGATTAATAAAAGCCGCACCTTGTTTGACGATGCCAAGGGCAACAGCGTCACCCTGCTCTGCCGCGGTAAATACCATAGGGGCAAATTTGGCGTAAGTTGTTGGGGTGGCGTGCATAAAATGATTCACGATATCCAGGGTGTCCGTCACCCCAATCTCAGCACACAATAAACCGGTTAATAAGGTGTTTGGTGCCAGACCATCTTTATTCAGCAGCACATGATGCAACAGCTGCATGCCAAACCAGGCACCACTGCCATTGTCACCATAAGGAAAACCGTGGCCACCAATATCCAGCAAGGTGCCTTTCACATCAGCCAGACCACAGGAGCCAGTGCCGGCAATAATCACAGCGCCATCGCCACCGTCGTGCGCGCCAATACAGGCAATGTGCAAGTCTGTCGTCAGATGAAAAGCGGCAAACGGATGTTTCCACTCAGAAAATAACCGGAAGTAATGTGGCATATTCACGCCAGCCAAACCTGCACCTGCAATCAGTCGCGACATGTCGTTAAATGTCATACCTGCAGCCGTCAGCGCTTGTTGGGTTGCCGTTAAAATGGAGTCAGTGGCGACTTTCATACCACGCAGCGGATTGGCTGGCCCGCCCAGGCCTTCGCCCAGCAGTTGATTGTTGGCATTGACAATCACTACCCGGCACTTGCTGCCACCACCATCAATGCCAAGATACAAAGGCCCCTGCTGCCCCGAACTTATACTCATCCGCCCAACCTCATTGCATCAATAAGAGCTTTCGCCCTGGCGCTGTCTGTATTTTTGCTTGCACTTTTGTGTTGAAAAAATGTACATTAACCAAAATTGACAGCGTTGTCATTTTTTCAGTTCAGCATATAATAATTTTGACAAATAACAAGACCCTTGTTTAAAAATCAAACTGAAATTTGTAATAAAACAACAGGTCGGAAAAATTAACTGTCTGGTATCAGTAGCTTAAGTTTGGAAATTTCCGCATGATTTCAACAGCAGCACTGAAAACACCTATAACAACAGGCGCCAAACAGGCAGCCGGTAAAAGCAACAGGGGAAGTCGAATGAACAAAGCTGTGATGCGTCTGAGTACACTTTGGGTTTTGCTGCAAAGCCCACTGCTGGCAGCTCATACTTTTGAGCAACAAACGGAATTAAAAGCTTTTGCCAGCCAAAGCCAGTTTCAGCTGGCCGTGGTCAGCAACAAGCAAGCCTCAGGTGGCTTTGCCGGCAAGTTGAAACTGGACAACAAATCCACTGTCGCCTTAGCAGCGGGCAGTGGTAACTGGCAGATTTACTTGCACTTTATTCGCAAGTTAAAGGCGCCGGAACAGTTTGGCCTCAAGCTTGAGCATGTACAGGGTGATTTGCACCGCATTATTCCAACCAAAAACTTTCGAGGTTTAAAACAAGGCGAATCGCTGGAATTTAATTACAGCGGTGGCGCCAATATCATCAGTTACACCGATTTTATGCCGCGCGCTTTTATCGTCGCTGGCACTTTAACACCGGAAGTGTTTGCCAATACCGACACCGAAGATTTACAACAGTTTGTCGCGCCGCTGTTAAAGCCAGAGCAGCTGCTGCGCCATGGTCTGCCAGAGCCAGATTTGATTGCGGTTGCCACCAGTGAAAGCCGTTACCAGCAAAACCTGTTGGTGAATGCCGGCGAGCATGACGGGCAAAAACTACAGGACAAAATTATTCCCACACCGCGCGATATCAGCTATCAGCGTGGCCGCACTGAACTCAACAGCCAATGGCAAATTGTCTATCAGGGCAGATTAAAAACCGAAGCCGGTTATTTACAAAAGCAGCTGCAACAAACTGGGCTGGACCTGCCGGCCAAAGCTGGCGTCACTGAGCAATTACAGCAAAAAATAGTGCTGCTGGTAGATAACAAAATAGCAGCAGCTGAAGGTTATCAACTGACGATCAGCGACGACAGCATCATTATCCGTGGCCACGACAACGCCGGTGCTTTTTATGGCGCTCAGTCGTTATTAAGCCTGCTACCTGCCACCGTCGCCAACCAAAAATACAGCCTGCCACAACTAAACGCCAGCGACAGCCCGCGTTTTGCCTGGCGTGGTATGCATTACGATATGGCGCGTAACTTCCACGGCAAAGCTGTCACCTTACGGCTGATAGAGCAAATGGCGCGCTATAAACTGAATAAACTGCATCTGCATTTAACCGAAGATGAAGGTTGGCGTATTGAAATTCCCGGCCTGCCGGAGCTGACCAGCATTGGTGCTAACCGCTGTTTTGATTTAACGGAACAACGTTGTTTATTAACCCAGCTTGGTACAGGGCCGCACAGTTCGGGCAGTGGCAACGGTTATTACAGCAAAAGCGATTTTGTTGAGATTTTAAAATTTGCCGCCGAACGTCATATTGAAGTGATCCCGGAAATTGATATGCCTGGCCACTCGCGCGCTGCCATTAAATCAATGGAAGCCCGTTACCATCGCCTGAAAAAACAAGGTGATGAAGCGGCAGCCCGGCAATATTTGTTGTCGGATTTAGCCGATAAATCCAGTTATATCACAGTGCAGAATTACACCGACAACTCAGTGAACGTCTGTATGGACTCCAGTTATGCTTTTATCGACAAAGTGGTGTATGAACTGTCGCAAATGTACCGCGAAGCCGGGCTTAAACTGAACACTTACCATCTGGGTGGTGACGAAGTAGGTGCCGGTTCCTGGCAAGGCTCCCCTGCCTGTCAGGCATTGATTGCCAAAGGTTTACCGGCAGTGGCCGGAGTGGCCGACTTAAAACCTTATTTTGTCAGCAGAGTGGCGGCCATGCTGGAGCAGCGCCAACTGGCGTTAGGTGGCTGGGAAGATGGCCTGATGTATGACCCGGTGAACCCTTTTAACCGCGCTCAGTTTGCCAATAAAACTGTGATTGCCAACGTTTGGGACAATATCTGGGAATGGGGTGTTGGCGACAGAGCACACCGTCTGGCCAACGCCGGCTATCAGGTGGTGCTGTCCCACGGTACCCATTTGTATTTTGACCACCCGAATGAAGCACATCCAGAGGAACGCGGTTATTACTGGGCGGCACGTTATGCCGACGCTGCTAAAGTGTTTGGTTATATGCCAAACCATCTGTATGCCAATGCCGACAAAACCCGCGGTGGTGCTGTGATCAACGATCTGGAAGCTTTGCTTGGACGCGCTCAGCCCGCTTTGGAAAAACCGGAAAATATTCTGGGTATGCAAGGCCAGTTATGGTCTGAAACAGTGCGCACCGCAGAGCAGTTGGAGCAAATGATTTATCCGAGATTGTTGCCGCTGGCAGAGCGCGCCTGGCATCAGGCCAACTGGGAAGGTGATCAAGCCGACAGCAAACGCCGTGACAGCGACTGGCAGCAGTTTGCCAGGGTGATGGCCCAACGTGAACTGCCAAAACTCAGCAAAGCCGGGGTCAGTTATTACCTGCCACCACCGGGCGCCGAGTTAAAAAACAACATACTGCGAGCCAATGTGGCTTACCCTGGTTTAAGCATTGAATACAGCCTGGATCAAGGCCAAAGCTGGTTGCCTTATCCGGCCAGTGCCGAAGCAGTATCAGTGCAAAGCAACGGTTTAGCAGGTGGC
>JAYRUI010000073.1:0-2132 GCA_041919175.1 Rheinheimera sp.
GGCTGTTTCACAAGGCAAGTTTGCGGAAGAGCATTTTATTAAGCCTTATAAAAGCATTCTTGAGCAATGGTCAGCCAACTATACCCTTCATCCTTAATGATTTTGGGTATCTACCAAGACTACAAATTAAAGCGGTAACTCTATGAATATCAAAAAACTATTACCCACCTCCACTGCCGGCAGCTTGCCTAAGCCCTTATGGCTGGCTGAGCCTGAAACTTTGTGGTCGCCCTGGAAACTGCAGGGTGATGCGCTGATTGACGGTAAATTGGATGCGCTGCGTATTGCACTGCAAGAACAACAAAGAGCAGGCATAGATATTGTCAGTGACGGTGAACAAAGCCGGCAGCATTTTGTTACCACCTTTATTGAACACTTGCAGGGTGTCGATTTTACCAAACGCCAGACAGTGCGCATTCGCGACCGCTACGACGCCAGCGTACCCACTGTGGTTGGCCCGGTTTCCAGAATCAAACCGGTGTTTGTAGCAGACGCGAAGTTTTTGCGCAGCCAAACCGACCAGCCAATTAAATGGGCGCTGCCTGGCCCTATGACGATGATAGATACGCTGTATGACGCGCATTATCAAAGCCGGGAAAAACTCGCGTTTGAATTTGCCAAAATCCTTAATGAAGAAGCCCGCGAATTAGAAGCTGCCGGGGTGGATATTATTCAGTTTGATGAACCTGCTTTTAATGTGTTTTTTGACGAAGTGAATGATTGGGGCATCGCCGCATTAGAGCGGGCTATTGAAGGCCTGCAATGTGAAACCGCAGTGCATATTTGTTATGGCTACGGCATTCAGGCCAATACCGACTGGAAAAAAACTCTGGGCTCTGAGTGGCGCCAGTACGAAGCGGTATTCCCAAAACTACAACAATCCGGCATCGATATTATTTCGCTGGAATGCCATAACTCGCATGTGCCGATGGAATTGCTGGAGCTGGTGCGGGGCAAAAAAATTATGGTCGGCGCCATTGATGTGGCAACTAATACCATTGAAACCCCGGAACAAGTGGCCGCCACTTTGCGAAAAGCACTGCAGTTTGTTGATGCCGATAAACTCTATCCCTGCACCAACTGCGGTATGGCGCCGTTATCGCGTCAGGTGGCCAGAGATAAGCTGGTGGCACTCAATGCCGGTGCGGAAATTATCCGGCAAGAACTGCTGGCAGCTGGCAGATAAAGCGCCATCCCGACCTAATCCAGCACTGAGGGCGGATCCAACAAAGCGAGTCCGCCATAACCTTATTAACCAGAAGCTGTCTGCTATGGATCTGATTGAATTTGCCAGTACTCACCTTTCCAGCGTGTTGGCGTTAGCCGCCACCGGCATATTCGCCGGTCTGCTGGCCGGTTTGTTGGGCGTGGGCGGTGGCATTGTGATAGTGCCAGTGTTGTTTTTTCTGTTCCAGAGTTTTGGTGTGTCGGCCGACTCGGCCATGCTGGTGGCAACAGCCACTTCACTGGCCACCATGATCCCAACCTCACTGAGCTCCATTCGTTCACACCGCCAACAAGGCAATGTTGATTTTGTGTTATTAAAACGCTGGAGCCCTTTTATTGTGACGGGTGTATTGCTTGGCAGCTTTTTAGTGACAAGAATTGATGGCCGCTGGTTAACGCTGCTTTTTGCCCTGATTGCCATGTTATCGGCACTGAATATGCTGTTTCGCACCGGAAAATCAGCGCTTTTTCCAGCGCTACCAGGCGCAGCGGCGCAGCGGCTGATGGGCGCCGGTACCGGCTTTTTGAGTGTGATGGTGGGCATTGGCGGCGGTACTATCTCGGTGCCTTTATTAACGCTATACAACTATCCGGCCCATAAAGCCGTTGGCACAGCGTCAGCCATCGGCTTGTTAATCGCCCTGCCGGGCGCATTGACCATGTTAGTGCTTGGCAACACCCCAAACGACGCGCCAAGCGGCACTATTGGCCTGGTGAATATGCTGGCGTTTATGTGCATAGTGCCGCTGACCGTGTTATTTGCCCCCGTAGGCGCAGCTTTGGCAGCAAAGTTAAATGCAGTGAAGCTAAAACGGATTTTTGCCATCGTGGTGCTTTGCACCGGCGGTAGGATGTTAGGGCAGTTTTTCTATTAACCTGATGTTTTTTCAGATTCGCCGGATCAA
>JAYRUI010000073.1:2142-6441 GCA_041919175.1 Rheinheimera sp.
AGCCTTATTTGCCGTCATGCCTCCAGAGCAAAATATTGCTCCGGAGGTAGCAAGCCCGGCGTCATGCCGGTTTTTACGGTCATCATAGGCACTACAACTTAAACCGCATCAGCTGGCTAAAGCCATCGTCGTTGTCCGCGGCCAGCACACCGGATAACCCTTGTTGCTGGACAGGATCTAAAACTATTGCTTCCACTTTACCAGGCAACGTCTGCCCCTGATGGCTGAGCAACAGAGCTTTGGCGGTTAAATCAATGTCAGCTTTGCTGCTTAACTGCGCCAGCGCTATGGTGGCGATATAGCTGCCCAAAATACCCTTTTCATGGGCGTCCACCGAAGCCGTAACCACCAACTGCTGACCTGCTGCATCAAAAGTGGCCCCAGACAAAGTGGCCTGATGACCATCAAGCATTGGCAACTGCACACGCTGTGCAGTGATCTGCGTGATTTGCTGCAAATTACCAGCTAAATAATTCACAAAATCAGTTTTGCTCAGGGTGAAAATAATATTTGGCCCGTGTGAGCCACGACTTAGCAAAAACACCTCAGTGTCGCTGCTGGCTAAACCTTCAATGTTAATAAATTCGCTGGTGCTTAACGCTGCCACCTTTCGAAGAAAGCGGTACAAAGGCCTGATGTTCTTCCATTGTGGCTGCTGGCTGGCAAAACTATAAAGTAAGGCTTTTTCTCTGCTGTCTTCCCGGGTGCCAGAGCCCAACATCACCAGCATGGGTTCACCTGCAAATGGCAGAATATCGCTGGCTTCCAGGTCAGCTTTTTGCTCATCAGAGATCCGGCTTTGTTTATCCGCAATCTCAGGATAAATAGCCACTTCAGCCTTCCGTTGAAACTCTGGATCCAACAGATATAAAGAAGGTGAATCGTCTCCTACTACATACAACTGCTGTTGAAACAACACCATACCCGATGCTGAAGGTAAATCGGTCAAATTTTTCAGCCCACTGACTTCAGTGGTCGCAGCCATGGAGTTTTCCATCACAACACTGATGGCTGCAACGGCCACCAAAAAAGACAAATTCGTCATAACTATTTGTATCTGTTCAATATAATGCTGCTAAAATTTTGCATTAAGCTGTCACTAAAGTAAAGAAAGACACAAAATGACTGGCATTCACGCTTTTTTACAAGGCTGGAGGCATTGATAAAAGGCCATGTAAGCCGTTGTTGCAGACTGTAAGCTGCCGCTTTCGGTCTGGTTTGCACGCTGAGAATTGCTATTTGTGGCAACCTCTGCATAAAAAAGCCCTCAACAATCTGAGGGCTTGTTAGCGAGCGAAAACTCAGCGCCAGTGTTGGCGGCGGCGCAGCAGTGTTGCACTGCCGGCTTTATTTCGCTGGTTTTTCTTTGCCATGTTTTGGCGAACGCGGGCCGTATAACAAACCGTTGTGCGCCTCTGGGGATAACAAACGTGCCGAGGCGATAGCAGCTATTTCATAACTGGTATCCGAGGCAGTTTCTATAATCTGCGTTAATGCTGCTTCGACCAACATACCCACGACACCGCCAGCGTTGCCATTATCTTGTTCACTACTGGCCGCACTGGCCTTGCCTTGCCACAAAATTTCGTTGGTTCTGTTGTCAACCAGTTTTGCCTGCACCACGACCACGGTATCGCTGGACAATACAGCGTAAGAAGTGCCGTATTCCTGCACTTCGATATACATCACCGCATCAGCACCAAAAATTTCATACAGTTTTTTCGCTGGCACCGCATGAATATCTTCGGCAACAGTCAAACCATTGTTTTTGAAGGTTTCATCCACCAGCGCCACCGGAAACACGTAATAACCGGCTTCCGCCAATGGCACTGTGACGTTCGCCAACACCCCATAAGGTGCCAGCACCTCATGGCTGTGGTTGATGGGTGGCAATACCAGAATGGATGCCGGATTACTTTGTTTAAAAGCGCTGTAGTCCATGCCGTTTTGGCTGCTGGCACAACCGGCCATCACTGTGCTCAGCACAACAGCGGCCAGGAATTGCATCTGTTTCATGATTTACCCGCTTTTGCATTTTTTAGTAAAAAGTCGATAAATTGCGCCGACTCCGGATACAAAGCTTTTTCTTTTTGCAGATAGGCAATACCGATGTCCATTTGACCGCTTTCAATATACAAAAAGCCTAAATGGGCATGCAGGCCAGGGCCGACCTGCAGGTTTTTTGCCGCACTTTGGCTGATAGTTTTCTCCAGCGCTTCTATCTCCTGGTTTACCGAAGCATCTTCATTTTTAAAGTGCTTGTAAACATTGTCTTGATAAGCGCCGTAATTGTATAACGGCCTGGTGCTTTGGCAGCCGCTGAGTGTCGCCACTACAACGGCCACCCCAGCTAAACATTTGAAATTCATCGCAGCAGGTCTCACTGGGGTTGCCACTGGTTATTCTGAATACCTTCCACCAGGTTGTTGACCGCTTCGCGCATCGCCAAATCCAGCACTTTGCCGTTTAAGGTTGCGTCATAGCTGGCAGTACCACCAAAACCAACCACTTCACGATTTTCCAGGCTAAATTCACCGGCGCCCATCACGGAAAACACCACGGCTGACGTCTCTACATCCACAATATTTAACGCCACTTTGGCATAAGCCACTTGTTCTTTACCTTTGCCAAGCAAACCAAACAACTGTTTGTCGCCGGTTTGTTTACGGCCAAATTCAGTCACGTCACCTGTCACCACATATTTAGCGCCAATCACATTTTGTTTGGCACCGGCAAACTGCGCTTCCTGCTGTAACTCGGCCATATTGGCACGGTCCATCACAATAAAACGATTGGTTTGCTGTAGGTGAGTCAGCAAAATGGTTTTGGCTTGTGAACCCAGCTGGTCTACTTCAGCGTTAAAAATGCCATTCTGGAAGTTAGAACGATTCTGGAATTTGCCAACCACCAGTTTACTTTTTTGTCCCTGATAAGGCTGATAGCTGGCGTTTACTTTTGGTGCTTCAATAGTGCGGGACGACTCAGTGGCGCTGCAGCCAGCTAAAACGATCAACGGCAGTAAAAACGCAACTTTGTGGAATGTACTTTTCATATAAATATCCTTTTTAGGTGACGATGGCGGCAATGATAACAAACTAGCTACATTTAACACTTGGACTTTTTACGCCAGCTGAACAAGCGCAGTATTTATAAGCAGTATTTGCCGATGCAATGTCAATGAGACGCCCTCTTTTTGCTATGAATCACAACCATCACTCAGCTGCAGCGGCCGTCATTAACACTGATATAACCGTCCGGAATAAACAGCCGGGTAAACAAGGTGTCGTGAGCATATCCACTGTTGCGCGGGACTGTTGGATCCATTAATCTCGCTACAACATGCTGCTTGCGATGCCGTCTATGGGATCTGAGCCTCACAACTAAAACCTGCTTTAAAAACAATATCTTTAAGGATAACTGATGAAAAAATTACTCAAAGCCGGCGTGGTTTGTTCGCTGATTGTTAGCGGTTTAGGTTTATCACAAGCCATGGCCGGTTCTTATAGTTCAGATCAGGTGATTGCCCAGCAACAGTTCCAGTACAACAAACAACAAGTGTTGTCTTTTGTCAGCGATGCGGCAGTGCAGCAGAAGCTGATTGAATTGGGTGTCAGCCCTACCGATGCAGAGCAACGTATTGCCAATATGACCCATGACGAGCTGAATGCCCTGAACAGTCAGCTGAACGAAATGCCTGCCGGTGGTATTGTTGGTACTGTGGTGACAGTGTTGGTAGTGGTTGCAGTGCTGGATCTGATGGGTCTGACCGACGTTTACCCTTTTATTAATCCTATCCGCGGTTAATGTTCCACCGTTTTTTGCGCCAAACCCGCCCCCAGGCGGGTTTTCTGCCCTATGGGTTGTGGCGGTTTAACCCGGGTTCCGGCGCGGGCTGCAGGCGTAGCAAAAAGTTAAAAATCTACCCGGGCCTGTTACTGGCAGCCTTGCTCATGCTGCTTACCGGCTGCCAAACACCGATGCAAACCCAACAGCTGCTGGCGGCACCACCCAATATTGCCAAACAACACCTGATCAACAAGGTGCCTTTTTATCCACAACAACAGTATTTTTGCGGCCCCACCACGCTGGCCGAAGTGGCCGGTTTTTACGGCATTGCACAAAGCCCGGAACAAATAGCACCCAACACTTTTATTCCCGAACTGGAAGGCACATTACAAATTGAAATGACAGCCGCCACCCGGCAACTGGGGTTGTTGGCCTATGCAGAGCGCAGCAATATGCAACAGCTGTTACAGCTGGTGGCTGAAAATATTCCGGTGATTGTGCTGCAGAATAATT
>JAYRUI010000073.1:6451-9473 GCA_041919175.1 Rheinheimera sp.
TTCCATTAGCTTATGGCCACAGTGGCATTACGCCGTGGTGATTGGCTACGACCTGGCCAGCCGGGAAGTGATTCTACATAGTGGCGTTACAAAGGAATACCGGCTGAGCCTCGCCACCTTTGAACACACCTGGCAACGCGGCAATTATTGGCTGCTGCTGATGTTACCGCCCAATCACAACAGCCCGCAGCTGGACCCTTTTGTGTATAGCAAAGCTGCGCTGGATTTATTAAACACCCAGCAAGCCAGCAGCGGTGTTACTGCCTTGCAAAACGCCATCAAACAATGGCCCGACTATTGGTTGCCGTACTTTTTACTGGGTAATTATTATGTGGCCAGCCAGCCTGAACTGGCAGTCAGCTGGTTTAACAAAGGCTTGCCCTTTGCACAACAACAGGCACCTTATCTGAATAATTACGCCATGTTGTTAAGCAGCCAGGGCTGTGATCAGCAGGCAGAACAGATGATTCAAGCGGCGTTAAAAATAGCGCCAACCGACCCACAACTGCTGGATAGCCAATCACACATTGCTGCGGCCGCTTTGTCAGCTGAGAGGAAAACCTCAACCTGCCCACAGCGCTCTTTGTAAAAAAACCACCTTGAGGTGGTTTTAAATAAACACAATCATCGTGCACTGCAAGAGCGCTCCACTCAAACAACACCTGAGGGGGTTTGCAAATTCAGCTCAAATGCCTTAACCCAACACAGAGCGCAGTGCTTGTTGCACTTCAGCGCTTGAACTTTGTGGGGATAAACGCACAGTACGATAGCTGTCACCGCGGAAACTGCGGTCTACTTCCACCACCAGCAGCACAGAAGCGCCGTCCGGTAGAAACGACAATTCTACTTCTTTAATGCCCGACAACCACTGCCGCGGCCGGAATTCAAATTCCTGATAACAACCCACAGTGCTGCGTTTACCGGGCACTTGCAGATAGCCTTTTTCCACATCCACTTTTTGCAGCTGATAACCCAGAGCCAGCATCGCGTCTATGCAGTTCAGCATCAGCGGCGTGGCCGCAACCTGCAGCGTATCGTTGTCGCTTGGGTCCAGCGCCATGTCAATATTGGCTTCACTAGCCAGCCACACTTTGCCCACACTGTAGCCTGGCAACTGCGTCACCGGCAGCTCTGCTGTTAAGCGCAGCTCAAACGGCAGCTCACGGCGCGCACCAGGCTCCACCAACATGGCATCCGCCAGATGAAAACGCTGTAAACAAAAATTCTGATAATACTCACCGTTATCGGTTTTTACTTTCACACGCGTCATTAACGCCAAATCAAAACCATTAATTTGCTGCGCCACTGCGCCACCCTGGATCAGAATTTGGCCTTTCAGGCTAGCGCCAGGCACACACTGGTTGCTGTGCAGTTGGGTATCAATTTTACAAGCGCCAATACCGGCGCTGGCGAGCAGTTGTTTAAGCATCTGATAATCCTGAGTAATAAAGAAATGTTCCTGCTGGGGTATTTATGGGCTGGCCCGGGTTTTGGCAAGTAGAGGCTGGGGGTTTTAAGTGTTACAAGATTTTACGTAGTCAGCGAAACTACCGGTTGCAGGGCAACAGCGCCATTACCTTTCGGTGCTAACAGATAAAACGCAAATGAAGCTAAAAAAGCTACGAATGTAGCCTTTTTGGCTTTATAGATAACTGTGGAAAGAAGGAGCAACAGGATTGCGATAAAAGCAAAAACCACAGCCAAAGTTCACCATGTACCGAAAAGTGCTTGCCGTTTCTGAATAGCTGTTTTAAGTTGGCTGTTAACAAGTTACCACTGTAACAAAGTTGCCGGAAAAGGAAGTTTGGCAGTTTAGGTTTTTGGTTGTCTTGCCATGCATGCTCCGCTAAACATCTTACTTTGCAAGGCCCGGTCTATTTGCACAAAAGGTAAAGCGCGCCCCGCGTTTTCCTGCTAAAAATTTTTATTTGAAAAGGAAGTCAAACGCATGAAATATATAATACCGCTGATATCTGCAATTATTATACTGGCCAGTTTTTCTACGGCCGCGGAAACATTAAACTGCAAAAATGATTTTGTGAACGTTGGCGACTCAAAGGCTTCAGTATTATTAAAATGCGGTGAGCCAGTGATGAAAGATTCATACTGCCTTTCCAACTCAGACCCAAATAACACTGAATGTATAAGTATTGAAACCTGGACATACAACCCAGGCTCGGGGCAATTCCTTACAACACTGAAGTTTTCCGAAGGAAAAATTATAGAAATTGAATATGGCGATAGAATCCCTTAACAATATACTCAGCTCCTTTAGTAAAGCGGTACTATTGGATAATAGCGGTTAGATTGTTGAAAGAATCGCGAAGGGTTTTAAGAAGGGTCTTGTAAGTGCGCAAAAGGCAATGTCTGACTCGCGTGCTTGCCTTTCAGACCAGAAAGGCAAAAGCTACGACTCGACCGGTATTCCAGACCAGCCCCCACCAATTTCCCAAGCTGTTACTTCTGCCCCACAATTTGCTGCATCCAGCCAGAAATCTGGCGCAGCGCAGTTGGTTCCAGGGTATTTTCGATCAACAAATATTCATGGGCACGGCCGGTTTTCGCCTGTTGCAGCAAATGGTTCAGTTCAGGCAATAGCAGCAGTTTGGTTTGTTGGTTCCCGGCCAGGCCTGTAACAAGAGCTGCCATATTTTCTGTCGCCGGCACCTGCAGATCTTTCTCAGCAAGCAGCGCCAATACCGGACAACGTACTTGTTGCAGGTATGTCGCCGGATCAAGCTGTAAAAAGCGTCTGAACCAGGGGGTCAACAAGCCTTCAAACGCCTCGCCGGGAATTCCTTCAGGTGGGATATCTAACATCGTTTTTGTTTGTGCTGGTAGGGCATTTGTCGCTTTCACCATCGCCGCTATAGCCTGATCTCTGGGCAGTTTTGACGCCGCTATTTCAAACAATCCGCGCTCCTGATCCTGGTTGGCTCGTACCAACGCCTCCGGCATCCCGTCGGCACGCCGTGCTGCGGCATCCTGCAAACTTTGTAATTGCATACCCGGCAAGCCCGCG
>JAYRUI010000074.1:0-9441 GCA_041919175.1 Rheinheimera sp.
GTTGGCCTTGACGCCTGGCTTGCCAAACAGCCTTCGGGGCTTGCCACTTTGTTGGGGCAATATGGCACCGGGCTCTCCGGTGGCGAAAGCCGTCGGCTGGCGTTGGCGCGGTTGTTATTACAAAAACCAAGGGTATTGTTGCTGGATGAACCTTTTGCCGGCCTGGATCAAACTCTTGCCAGCGAACTGCTGCACAGCCTGGCGCATTATCAACGCCATGGCATTTTGATTATTGCCAGCCATCAACAACTGCAACACCCGGCTTTTAACCGGCACTGGCAACTGCAGCAACAATAAGCGTTTAGCCGGATCGCTGTTACGGGTTGTAATTTATCGATTTGGCATTATGATCGCTTCTTTTGTGTTTTTGATGAGGTTGTTATGTCTCTTGTTTCTTCTGCTGCGCGCTCAACCAGCACTATCGCGGCATTATTGTTTTTAAGCGCTTGTCAGACTATCGCGCCAACAGCTGCTCCCGACAGCACTGCAACTGGCGCAACGGGCACGCCATCACATGCCAACCTCAACAGTGTGCTTTGGTATCAGACCTCGGCCGAATTTCGTGCCAACAGCATTCAAACTTATAATCAGGCGCGCGCATTATTAACAGCAGCCAAAGCAGACCGCAGCTGGACGGCCTGGCCTCAGAGCGCTGCAGCAGCGCAGTTACCACCGGCCATTATTGTTGATATTGATGAAACCATTCTCGACAACTCGCCTTCTGCCGCCCGTGATGTGCTGAATAACCAACAAGGTTTTAACGACGCACAATGGGATAACTGGGTGGCAGCTGCCAAAGCTGAAGCCGTGCCTGGCGCTGTGGCTTTTGTGAATGCGGCCGAAGCCATGGGCATTAAAGTGTTATATATCAGCAACCGCGGTTGCAAAGCGCGTGACGAAAAAAGCAGTTGCCCGCAAAAAACAGACACTATCAACAATCTGCTTGCAGTAGGTATTCATAAAGTGGATGACACTCAGGTCTGGCTGAAAGGCGAACAGCCGGATTGGAGCAGCGAAAAACAAAGCCGTCGTGAGCTAGCTATGCAGCAATACCGGGTGGTGATGTCGGTCGGTGATGATTTTGGTGACTTCCTGCCGAATGTAAAAAAAGACATCACGCCGGCGCAGAGAGCCACCCTGGTAGACGAGCATCAGGCGCTTTGGGGCAGTAAATGGTTTATGTTAACCAACCCAACCTATGGCTCGTGGGAAACTATTTTGGCACAACCAAAACAGCAATATCTACGCGGGTTTTAAACCGGATTTGCACTGGTTCACCGACAAATACATCAAATAAAAAAGCTGCCCGGGCAGCTTTTTTATTTGACTCTGCAGTGCCCCGTCAGCGTGGAACTGCTCACGTGCTACAACCGGGAAACAGTTTCGAATCCTTAAGGCAAAGGCGCACCGCGGCTTGCCACATATAAAGCGTACCAATGCTCCCGGCTTAGTTGCAGTTGACGGGCTTTGGCGCAGGCGGCAATACGGGCCGGATTGGTGGTGCCAATCACAGGCTGAATACCGGCCGGATGTTTCATTAACCAACCCAGCACTATGGCTTCAGCTGAGGTTTGGTATTGTGCCGCCAGCCTGGCCACCAAATCAGCGGTTTGCTGCTCTGCTATTGTCGTGGGCGTTTTACCACCGCTAAACAACCCTTGCGCTAAACTGCCCCAGGCCTGAATTTGCACCTTATGCTGCTGGCAATATTCCAGGGTGCCATAACTGAAAAAATGCGCTGCGCCATTTTGCATGCCGGTTAACACATTTTGCTCCAGCCAGTCGAAGCGGTTTAAGCTCATTTCCAGCTGATTCACAAGCAGCGGCTCTGCTAAATAAGACTGCAACAGTTGCAGCTGCGGCCAGCCAAAATTGGAGACGCCAAAATGCCGCACCTTGCCTTCTTGCTGAAGCTCTTGCAGCACTGCAGCCACCTCTTCCATCTGCATCAGCGGATCCGGCCTGTGCAACAATAACAAGTCGATATAACCACACTGTAACTGACGCAGCGACAGCTCCACTTGCTGGCGGATATAAGCGGCAGAAAAATCATAACGACCCACCGCATGCTCATCTTTAAATCGAATGGCACATTTGGTTTGGATCAGAATCTTGTCACGAAGCCCCGGATGCAACTGCAGATAATCACCAAACACCAATTCGGCTTTGCCTCTGGTGTAAATATCGGCATGGTCAAACAACACAAAATCCTGCTCAAGCGCCTGATCAAGCGCCTTGTACGACAGAGCCCGCGCTTGTGGAGTGATATCACCGGCGTTCCAGTCGCCACCCAGCCCCATACAACCAAAGACTAAAGCACCTGCATTTGGATAAGTCTGTAAAAGAGGTAACATTGTTCTATTCTCGGCATCATCTAGTGGCGGCAGTGTAGCCAAAATAGCGGTGCTGGCGCAGTAAATTTTTTAGCAAAACCTGTGCTGTTCATTTCTGTGCCGCGGCCTTTATGAATTTCAGCAGCTTTTCTGCTTGTAAAGATGATGAATCACTGTCAGTGACTGCTTCATTGTTTGCTGGCAAAGTCGGAGGTTTTACACTATAAATTGCAGCCATCATAAGGCGAAACGTCACACAGGGATGTGAAAAAATGATATCTGGTTATTGTGTTAACTTTGTAGGGCTATTGGTCGTAATTGCTAGTTTGTTATTGCAGTCTGGTTGTGCGGCTTCATATACCGATGATCAGGGTAACCATCATATTATTGGTTTTGTCCACCTTGAAATAACACCTGACAAAGAACAATCCAAAATAGCCGGCAACTCAATTGAAGTCTCTAATATTGGTCTGTTGTTCTCTGCCCATGAACATCAACAGCATTTATCTATTGGCTATGCGTCCGAAAAAACAACCTACTTAAAAAACAATATTCTACTTGGATTACCCGAGCTCAATGTTGCTATAGCACCAGAGTCTGCCTCTGATGCTGCAGTTCTGCACGGATCAAGCTTGATCGTTGAACCCGTTATGCCACAAGCCCCGGAGATTGGTTCGGAACAAATCCCCGTTCAACCCCACATCAATATGGAAAACTGAAATGAAAAATTTCTACCTTCTGTTGTTTATATTCGCTGGATTATGCGGTTGTTCCACGACGGATAAAGCTGTTTTTATGACTAAAACATCAATCAGTGTGCTGGATGTTGAGACAACACCTGCGAATGTCACATTTGCTTATGATCGTCAGGAGGGTTTTATTGGCCCCAGCTACCCAAACGGTGCTGCGCCTTCAGTGGTCGGCTCTTTTAAATCCGATGGTGCCATTATTAACCCTAAAATCAAACAAGTGTACGCCACCGGCGATGCGGCAGATATAGTCACATCAGCACAAGCAAATAACACTGAGCACAACAATTTGTTGCTGTACCGCAACCCCGACGAAAAAAAGATGATGTTTTTTGGTACCAGCACATCCCTGGGTATTAAAGTGGGTCTTGATCAAAACAATCCTGCGTTTCTGTTAGGTTTTAAACGAAAAGAAGCGTCCTACATACCTCTGCAGGGTAACAATGTTCGTGGCGGTCAACGCAAAGATGTTTATGCGTCAGTGCTCGCCAGTATCGATACTGATCTCAGTGGTAGCCCGACAGATATGAATTTTAAAAATGGCCAATTTTTTGCCACAGGCAAAGCAGCCAAAATTCTTGCCGGGAAAGATTACATTCAAGAGTCCTTCGCCGAAAAAGCGAAGTTTTCATTTGACCAATCTTTTGACAATCAAACCAGAGCGCAGGGCGACGCTACCCGCTGCAGTTTTAATGTAAAAAAAGACGACTGGAATATTATTATTCAAAGTGGCCTTTCAAGCGGTGTACTTTCTAAATCTGAATTAAAAGACGAGATCCTGGCTGCACATCAGGCTTATCAAAATTCCGGCGATGCAAAAGATCAGCTCACACTGATACAAATGCATAACGAGGGAATGGTTGATACAGTCGATGGAATGTCGGAAACAACAAAAATATTACTTACCGCACATCGCGATCTGGTGTGTGATTTAGCTAACAAACAATAACAGGAGGTTAAAATGGCAGACAGAGTCATCCCTTGTGATAAATGTGCTGAAGTCACCAGATATCTGGAAGCTGGCGGCATTTGGGTTGTGACAAGTTGCACCCCAATCAATTATAAACCTGGCTACTGCCGCTTAATTTATAAAAAGCGCTGACAGGCCAGCATAAGCGCGTAACTTCACAGGCGTTCGAGAATAAAAAAACCAGCAGATATAAAGGCTGGTTTTTTTATTGCGGATTATTCAGCCACAACAGGTTCGGTGAATGTTAGCAACCACTGGCGCGCCGCGACCCCATACAACAATCGCCAACAGTAGCTAAGCGCAGCGCTTGCCGCCGCTTACCACTGCCCTTACACTGCCACTCACCTTTGAAAAATACTGCACTAAGGAACCGCTTTTGGTTAAAAAACCGCAATTACCCCTTTGGTGGCGCAAGGCGTTTGCCGGTTTTTTGGCATGGTTATTATTGCTGGCGGTGATGAGCCAACATTGGGTGTTTTATCAGCAGCAACAACAAGCGGTCATACAGGCAGAAAGGCTCAGCGCTTTTATCCGTTATGAAATTGGCCGTTACGCCGACGTAGCGGCTGCGCTCGCGGCATCAGACGGTTTACAACAACAGCTCAGGGCTCACAACGGCCAAAACCTCAATTTATATCTGCGCGATTTGCAACAAGCCTCCAAAACCGAGGATATTTATCTTCTTGATTTAAATGGAAAGGTTATCGCCGCCAGCAATTTCCAGAGCCCGGCTTCTTATGTCGGACGCGATTTTTCGTTTCGCCCTTATGTGCAACAGGCACTCGCAGGTAAACCTGGCCACTACTACGCCCTTGGCCATACCAGCGGTCGCCGGGGATATTACTTCAGCGCCCCTGTGTATCAACCAGAAGACTTGCAATCACAACCAGCAAAAATAATGGCCGTGCTAGCGCTGAAAATAGACTTAGAACCGATAGAACACCATCAGCAGAATATTGCTGGCTTAGATGGCTGGCATTTTCTGGTGACAGGCCAAAGTGACGAAGTGTTTTTATCCGATAAGCCAGAGTGGCGTTTTAAACGACTGCATAACAAGCCGATGCCTGATGCCGAGCAGCAAAGATACCTGACCAAAACCCTGGCGCCTTTGGGACAAAAACAACAAGCTGCCTTATTAGCACCGGCCTATAGCCTATGGCAATTGCCGTCAGCACCAGGCAGCCCACATTTTTTTGCTTACCAGTCGCCGCTGCCGGAATTTCAATGGCAGCTGGTGTTATTACAGCAACCCAACAGCACACCGATAGGACGAATGCTGGCCCTGGGCACCCTGCTTTACCTGGGTTTTGCTTTTGCGTTGTTATGGCGGCGTGAACGCAGCAAAAGGCAGTTGCAGCTCAAGCAACATAATCAGGCGCTGGAGCAAAGAGTGTTAGCCCGTACAGCTGAGCTTGCTGAGACCAATCAGCGTTTGTTGGCACAAATTGCCAAAAGAGAACAAACCGAATCTGCGCTGGCGCAAACCGAACAAGAGCTGGTACAAGCGGCCAAACTTGCCACTATCGGCAGTTTATCGGCCTCACTGAATCATGAGCTGAATCAGCCGCTGACAGCGTTGCAAAGTTATACGCAAAACACGGAACGTATGCTGGAGAAAAACATGCTGGCCGACGCCAAAATAAATCTGGCCGCTATGCTCAAACTTATTCAGCGTTTAGCCAATATCATCGCGCAGTTTAAAGACTTCAGCCGTCCGGGCAGCGGGAAAAATCAGCCGGTTGCACTACAAACTGTTTTGCTGGACGCGCTTGGCATAGTGCAGCACCAATGTCAGCGTCAGGGAGCAAAAACGCGGTTAAAACAGCCGGATCAGCCGTTGTTCGTTTTGGTCGATGCCATCCAGCTCGAGCAGGTGCTGGTGAATATTCTGACCAATGGTTTGCAGGCCATGTTACAAAGTCCGGAGCCCGGTTTTTTTATTGTGCTGGAACAAGCGCAAGGCAAAGCCCAGATCCGGATCCGCGACACGGGCCCTGGTATTGAACCTCATCATCTGGACAAAATATTTGAAGCTTTTTTCAGCACCAAAGCACGGGATGGTTTGGGCCTTGGTTTGTCGATATCACAACGCATAGTGCAGTCTTTTGGCGGCAGTTTGACCGTTGCCAATCACCCACCACAAGGTGCCGAATTCCTTATCCAGCTGCCACTTTATCAACATCAGGGAGTGCCCCATGTCTGATCATGCCGTGACAACAGAGCAATTAAGCACAACAGCACAGGTTGACGTCTGGTTTGTTGATGATGAAGCCGATATCCGCAGCGCAGTGACGCAGTTGTTTGCCCTTGAAGGTCTGCACTGCCGGGCAACCGCCAACCCTGCAGAGCTGCTCAAAGCACTGACCGCCGAAAAGCATCACCAGAGTGGTATCAATTACAATGGCATAGTGCTGACCGATATTCATATGCCGGCCATCAACGGCCTGCAATTACTGGAAAAAATACAACAACTGGATGCCGATTTACCTGTGGTGGTACTGACTGGTTATGGCGCTGTAGCCCTTGCTGTAAAAGCTATGCAGGCCGGCGCTTATGATTTTCTGGAAAAACCTTTTGATAACGCCCATATGGTTGAGGTGGTACAAAGGGCTCTGGAAAAACGCCGTTTAACATTGGAAAACCGCGCTTTAAAAGCGGCAGTGGTGCGCGAACAACAACCAGGGCAACGAATTCTCGGGCAAAGCCCTGCCATGATCCAACTCCGGGCTTTGATCGATCAGATCATTGATGCGCCAGCGGATGTGCTGTTATACGGCGAAACCGGTTGTGGCAAAGAGCTGATAGCCCGCTACCTGCATGAACAAAGTCAGCGTAAACAACATAACTTTGTTGCCATTAACTGTGGTGCCATACCTGAGCAACTGATTGAAAGTGAACTTTTTGGCGTTGAAGCCGGCGCTTTTACCGGTGCCGACAAAAAACGTATTGGTAAATTTGAATTTGCCAATGGCGGTACTTTGCTGTTGGATGAAATTGAAAGTACCCCCCTCTCATTGCAGGTCAAACTGCTGCGGTTACTGGAAGAGCGTAAAGTCACCCGCTTGGGCTCTAATCAGGCAATAGACCTTGATATCAGAGTGATTGCTGCCAGCAAAGTGGACTTACAGCAGCTTGCCAAAAGTGGTGAATTTCGCCTCGATTTATATTACCGCTTAAGTCTGTTGCAACTACAGCTGCCGCCGCTCAGACAAAGACGCGAAGACTTACCGCTGTTATTTGCCCATTTTGCCCGTATTGCCGCAGCGCGTTTTCACAAAGAATATCTGCCCCCCAACAGCCAGCAATTACTACAGCTGCAACAACACGACTGGCCGGGCAATGTGCGTGAACTGCGCAATCTGGCCGAACGTTATGTATTGCTTGGACCTGCGGTTGCGCTTGCCACTTCCAATCTGAGCGAAGAACAAGGCATTACCGGCCATTTAACCTTACAGCAAAGAGTTGAATTTTATGAAAAAAGCTTGCTGGAAGAAGCACTGAATCAGCACAAAGGCTCAATCAAACAAGTGATGCAGGAACTTGGACTGGCACGCAAAACCTTGTACGACAAAATGACAAAATATCAGCTGACCAGGCGGGATTTTCTCGACAAAACCGGTTTACCGGACGACGACAACTAAGCTGTTGACCGTCATTCGGTTACCCGGTCTTTGCATTTCAGCTAAGTTCAGCTCAGGCGACTTCCGGTCTGCCTTCCGTCCGCTTTGCGTTCACACTTTGGGTGACAGATTGCAGGCCAATCACAACTTTGGGTGGAAAAAGTGACAAACCAAAACAACGTATGGGTAGAAAACCACACAAAACAGCAGTCAGCCGGAAATAACAATACAGCAACACTTTGATTTAAAAAGAAATAATAAGAGTCACCATTCTGGCCTCGCCCTTGCTTTTATCAAGCTGACAAGGACAAACCCTCAGCCAATAAGAGCAACTATGATGAAATCAGCAACAGGTCGTTTTTTATCCAGTCTGTACGTACAAGTGTTAATCGCCATCAGCATCGGCATCCTGCTGGGCCATTTTTGGCCTGCGCTTGGCAGCGCCATGCAACCCCTCGGAACCGCTTTTATTAAACTCATAAAAATGATTATTGCGCCCATTATTTTTTGTACCGTTGTACTGGGTATCGCCGGTATGGAAGATATGAAAAAAGTCGGTAAAACAGGTGGTTATGCACTAGTTTATTTTGAACTGGTGTCAACACTGGCGCTGGTGATCGGTTTAGTGGTGATTAATCTGGTGAAACCCGGTGTTGGTATGAATATAGACCCGGCCAGTTTAGACCAGGCGGCCATCAGCAAATACACAGCACCGGATCAGATGGTGGGCACAGTAGATTTTCTGCTGAATGTGATCCCAACCAGCGTATTTGATGCTTTTGCCCGCGGCGACATGCTGCAGGTGCTGTTTTTTTCTGTATTGTTTGGTTTTGCCCTGCAGCGGATGGGCGGCCGGCAAAATCTGCTGTTTGGTTATGTTGAAAAAAGCTCAGAAGTGCTGTTCACCATCGTCCATATGATTATGAAAGTGGCGCCTGTGGGTGCTTTTGGTGCTATGGCTTTTACCATTGGTAAATACGGCATCGCCAGTCTGGTATCGTTAGCCAGTTTAATGGCCACTTTTTACCTGACTTGTCTGCTGTTTATTTTTATCGTGCTGGGTGCTATCTGCCGTTACCACGGTTTCTCCATCATCAAATTTATCCGTTATATCAAAGAAGAACTGCTGATAGTGCTCGGCACTTCATCGTCTGAATCTGTGTTACCGCGCATAATGGCCAAGCTGGAGCAGGCCGGTGCTGCCAAGCAGACTGTGGGTCTCGTGATCCCAACAGGTTATTCATTTAACCTCGATGGTACCGCCATTTACCTGACGATGGCGGCGGTGTTTATTGCCCAGGCCACCAATACCCCGATGGATTTAACGCAGCAACTCACTTTACTTGCGGTGTTATTAATTACCTCTAAGGGCGCCGCAGGCGTTACCGGCAGTGGTTTTATCGTCCTGGCGGCTACACTGGCGTCAGTGGGATCAGTGCCTGTGGCTGGTATTGCCCTTATTCTGGGTATTGACCGTTTTATGTCTGAAGCCAGAGCACTCACCAATCTGATTGGTAATGGCGTGGCAACTTTAGTGGTGGCCAAATGGTGTGGTGAACTGGACGAACAGCAGCTGCGGCTTGAGCTGAATAAAACTGCGGCTGCGGCAAACAGCCCGCTGCACAGCACCAGCACAACGCAAATCACAACACCAGGCACAACCAACCATAGAGCGGAGGTTATTGATGTTAAAGCTTAATAATTTCGCATTGGCACTGGTTTCTGGCCTGACATTCACTGCAATGTTGTCGCCGGCCCATTCATCTGAA
>JAYRUI010000075.1:0-9439 GCA_041919175.1 Rheinheimera sp.
CGGCACTTAACTTTAAAATAAACCCACAAGGTTCAAACCAGCCACCTGTTGTCACTATCAGCACCCCTGCCAATGGCAGCCAATACCGGGTGGGTGAAACTGTGTTATTCAGCGCCAGCGCAACAGACTCAGACAGCACTGTTGCCAAAGTGCAGTTTTATCTGGATGGGGTGTTACTGAGCGAAAAAACCGCAGCGCCTTTTAGCACCAGTTGGACAGCCACAGCGGGCAGCCACAGCCTGAAAGTCAAAGCCATTGATAACCTCGGCGCCAGCAGCGAAAGCAGCGTGAACTTCAGCGCGCAAAGCGACCAAACCGGCCATAACGCTTGCCGTCCGGACGGTTTGTATCAAACGGCGGGCCTCAATGTGCCTTATTGCAGCATTTACGATGCCGATGGCCGCGAAAAAATGGGGCCTGATCATCCAAGGCGCATTATTGGTTATTTCACCAGCTGGCGTCATGGCAAAAACGGCATGCCGGCTTATCTGGTCAATCAAATTCCATGGCAAAAAATCAGCCACATTAACTACGCTTTTGCCCATGTGGACGCCAGCAATAAAGTGTCGATTGGTAACCCGGCGGACGCTGGCAATGCAGCAACTGGTATGGAATGGCCGAATGTAGCAGGTGCCGAAATGGACCCGGCTTATGCCTACAAAGGTCACTTTAACCTGCTAAATAAATACAAAAAACAGTATCCACACGTGAAAACGCTGATTTCTATCGGCGGCTGGGCTGAAACCGGTGGATATTTTGATAACAACGGTAATCGTGTTGCCAGTGGCGGTTTTTACAGCATGACCACCAACAGCGACAACACAGTGAACGTGCAGGGCATTAATACCTTCGCCGATTCTGTGGTGACCTTCCTGCGCACTTATGGTTTTGATGGTGCCGATATCGACTACGAATACCCGGCCAGTATGAAAGACTCCGGCAATCCGGACGACTTTGCTATTTCCAACCCAAGACGTGCCGGTTTAATGGCGTCTTATCAGGTACTGATGAAAACGCTGCGGGAAAAACTGGACGCAGCTTCTGTTGCCGACGGTAAACATTATTTACTGACCATAGCCTCCCCTTCCTCCGGTTATTTGCTGCGGGGCATGGAAGCTTTCCCTGTCACGCAATACCTGGATTACGTCAACATTATGAGTTACGACCTGCACGGAGCCTGGAACGACCATGTGGGGCCAAATGCTGCTTTGTTTGACGATGGTCAGGACAGCGAGTTGATTGCCTGGAACTATTACAACAGCACGCAATATCAGCGCATTGGTTATCTTAATACCGACTGGGCTTACCATTATTTCCGCGGTGCCATGCAGGCCGGTCGCATCAATATTGGTGTGCCTTATTACAGCCGCGGCTGGCGTAATGTTACAGGTGGCATCAATGGTTTATGGGGTAAAGCGGCGCAGGCCGACCAGAACAGCTGTCCGCCAGGCACAGGGGGATCACCCCAAAACCGTTGCGGAGCCGGCGCTGTGGGCATCGACAATCTGTGGCACGACCTTAGCAAATCCGGTGAAGAAGTGCCGGCCGGTTCTAACCCGTTATGGCATACCAAAAATTTACAGGCGGGCAAGCTGGGCAGTTATTTAAGCGCTTATGGTTTGGATCCGGTCAACGACCCGGTCGATCAACTCACCGGCGTTTATCAGCACAACTACAGCAGCACTTTAGTGGCGCCATGGCTTTGGAATGCCAGCAAAAAAGTGTTTTTGTCGATTGAAGATGAAGAAAGTATCCGCCAGAAAGCCAGTTATATCGCCAGCCGCAATATTGGGGGGGTGATGTTCTGGGAGTTGGCCGGTGACTACAGCTATGACAGCAGCAAAGCTGAATATTTTATCGGTGACGATTTAACCAGCATTTTTTATAACAGCTTTAAATCGGCCGCACCTTATGGCAATAAACGCGACAATAAAACCTTACCAGCCAATAGCTTAGACCTTCAGGTTAGCCTTAGTGGCTTTAAACTGGGTGATGCCAATTACCCTATTAACCCCAAGCTGACACTCAGCAACAAATCCGGTCAAAGCATTCCGGGCGGCGCCAAAATCAGTTTTGATGTGCCAACAGCCACCGGCGATAACTTCACGGACCAAAGTGGGTATGGCACCAAAGTTATCCAAAGTGGCAGCAACAGCACGGGCAACAATATTGGTGGCCTGCAAAACGACTTCCATCGTGTGGAGCTGACCTTACCAAGCCATAGTCCGCTGGCCAATAATGCCACCGTGGAATTAACACTGAATTATTACCTGCCTATTCCAATGCCATCCAACTGGCGGGTTAGTGTTGGCAACCAGACTTTTGCCTTAAAACAAGAGCAGCCGCAGTTACCGGCGGGCACCATCAGCGGTGGTGACGATGGCAGTACCGGCTCTTGTAGCGGCGCGCCAGCCAATGTTCCGGCCTACCCCAACTGGCCACGTGGCACCCATGCAGCTGGCGGTGACCATATGAGTTATCAGGGCAAAATTTATAAAGCCAAATGGTGGACTACGGCTATTCCGGGTTCTGACAGCAGCTGGTTATTTGTCTGCACTCTACCAATCCCTTAACAGGGCCAGCACCTTAACAGAACCAACCCTTGAATATTCAAGCCCGGCGATTGTTCACGCCGGGCATGTTGCAGGAGCAATCTGATGAAATTATTAACAATCTCCACAGGCAGCCTGAGTGTTGCCTGCCTTGTATTGAGCCAGCTGGTTCTAGCCCATGGTTATGTCGATTACCCAAAAGCCAGGCAACAAGTCTGTAAAGACGATGGGGGGTATTGGTGGCCTGCCGATGGCTCGGCTATCCCCAATTTAGCCTGCCGCGCGGCTTATCAAAAATCCGGTGGTTATGCGTTAACGCAACACCATGAATACTCTAGCAATGTGCCTGACTATTTTAATTTATCCGCTGTAAAAGCTGTGGTGAAAGATGGTTTGTTATGTGCGGGCGGCGACCAGCGTAAAGCCGGTATGGATTTACCTTCACCACACTGGCAGCCGACTGTGGTGAATTTGCAAAACAGCAACAGCATTAAACTGCGCTTTCGTGCCACCACACCACATAACCCGAGTTTCTGGCAGGTGTATTTATCCAACAGTAATTTTGACGTTGGTACCGAAGCTTTAAGCTGGCAAAAACTTACGCTGATCCACCAGCAGGACGATGTACCGGCACAAGCAGGTTATTACGAATTGGACGTGCAATTGCCGCAAAACCGCTCCGGTAAAGCGGTGCTGTATACCCGCTGGCAACGGCAGGATGTGGTGGGTGAAGGTTTTTACAACTGTTCAGATCTGGAACTACAAAGTGGCGACAACAACAGCGGCCAGTGGCTTGATAAAGGGCCTTTGCTGACCACGGCACAGCTGGGCCAGGTGGGTGAAAAAGCCCTGCTGCGGGTGTTTGATGAAACAGGTCTGGAGAAAATTCAGCATCACCTGGACATCACCACAGATAATCAGCCAAATCAGGCATGGGCGCTGGAGCTAGCCAGTCAAATCAATGCCTTACATGGCGCAGTGGTGCAGATCGGCTTGCTGCAGAATGGCGTGGTGCAGTTACAGCAACAAGCAAATGCCAACAGAATTTATCTGCAACAAAGCAGTTATCACGTCAATCTGGATTTAAAAGCCAAAGCTTCGGGCCAGACTTGTGGTGGCGTGGATGCCAAGCTGATTTTCGCTTACCCCAACTGGCCAAGGCTTGATCATGCCGGCAAGCCAAGTTATGCCACAGGCGGTGACTATATGTCAGACAACGGCAAATTGTACCGGGCACAGTGGTGGACCCAAAGCAAACCCGGCACAGATGGCAGCTGGAATTTTGTTTGTAGTTTGACGCCTTAATATTGGGCGTGATGCGCCTTCACAGCGGCAGAAGCACAACTTCAATCACAGTTGTGCTTTTTGCCTCTGTTCAAATTCAACAGCGCCGGTTTTTCAGCAACGCCCGGCGCTTTTTCAGGATTTACCGCGACCTGCAACTAACAAGAGCCCGCCAACCAGCATGGCTGCGATACCAGCCCAGATCGGCACATTAACTCTTTTGGTTTCTTCCACCGACACTTCAATACTGCCAAGCTGTATAGCCGTGCTGTCTTTGGTATAACTAAAACCGCCATAAGCCAGCGCCAGCGCGCCGCCAACCAACAACAGTACTGCGATTAATTTTGTCAGATTCATTAGTTTTTCCCTTCTGCGGCGCAGCGCGTAATCCCACCGTCGACAACGGCACAAGGCGCTTCGCTGATGCTAAAACCCAGTGGAACACAGTTTTGGTGCATCAGGGAATTTAAAGCAGCATCCGAAGTTAAATAAACTGCAATAGCACAACCTAAACAAGAATATTCATGCACTTAAAAAGGATAAATCAACAAAAATAACTGAGAGCAAAACCTGCACCTCAATCAAGTCAGCAACCAAAGCAGACGCCAGCCGCAGCCGGATTTTTTGTATGAAATTTCTGTTGGATATTTATCCACTTTTGTTTTAAAGTACGCGCCATTCACCCATCCCGCAGCGGGTTCCGTTTTCTGACCATTCCGTCAGCGCTGTTGCGGTGATTTTTCCACTACACTCAGTTCATTCTGCTGTCATACAAATGCCGTATGACTTGAACAACTTTTTAAGAAGGAACCAAACAGAGCGTGCGTACCACTGAAATTGTTGATGGATTTCGCCAGTCGGCCCCTTATGTCAATGCACACCGTGGCAAAACCTTTGTCGTGATGCTGGGTGGCGAAGCCATGAGCCAGCCAGGTTTTCGTAGCATTATCAATGACATTGCCTTGCTGAATAGCCTGGGCATTAAGATAGTGCTGGTGTATGGCGCCAGGCCGCAAATTAACCAGGCGCTGGAACAACATGGTTTATTGGCGCAGTATCACAACAGGATCAGGGTTACAGACGACGACTCTTTTCGGTTAATTAAACAAGTTGCCGGTGCTTTGCAGCTCGACATCACAGCCCGTTTGTCGATGAGTTTGTCTAACACGCCGATGCATAACGCTCAGATCAACGTGGTGAGCGGCAACTTTGTCATTGCCCAGCCTTTGGGTGTGGATGAAGGCATTGATTACCACCACAGTGGCCGCGTGCGCCGCATCGATGTGGCCGGTATCCGCCGTCAGCTCGATCAAAACTGTATTGTATTAATGGGCCCGGTGGCAGCTTCGGTCACAGGGGAAAGTTTTAACCTGACCGCCGAAGAAATTGCTACTCAGGTGGCGATTAAACTGCGTGCCGACAAAATGATTGGTTTTACCGACATCGGCGGTATTGTGGATGCTGACGGCGAAATTATTGCCGAGCTGATGCCCAACGACGCTGAAGTGATCATGCAGCAAATGGAGCAACAACCAGGTGCCTGCACAGCCACACTCGCCTTTTTGCATGCCGCCATCAGCGCCAGCCGCAGCGGTATTCCACGTTGCCATCTGGTCAGCAACAGCATCAACGGTGCTTTGTTGCAGGAGCTGTTTTCCCGAGATGGTATTGGTACCCAGATTGTCACCGAAGCCGCTGAACGGCTGCGTGGCGCAACTATCAACGACATCGGCGGTATTCTGGATTTGATCCGGCCGCTGGAGCAACAAGGTTTGTTGGTGCGCCGCTCCCGCGAACAGCTGGAAATGGAAATTGACCAGTTTGTGTTGATAGAGCGCGACGGTTTAGTGATTGGCTGTGCGGCGCTTTATCCGTTTCCGGAAGAAAACGTGGGTGAATTTGCCTGCCTGGCTGTGCATCCGAATTACCGCGACGCCGACCGCGGCACTTTATTGCTGAAAAACATTATCCAGCTGGCGCGTCAGCGTAAATATAAAACGCTCTTTGCACTAACCACCCGCAGTATCCACTGGTTTTTAGAACATGGTTTTGAACTGAAAGACGTGGAAGATTTACCGGCGAAAAAGCAACAACTGTACAACTACCAGCGCCGTTCCAAAATTCTGGCGTTGGATTTAACTTAAAAAATAATCACTTAAGAAAAGGGCTGCCATTGCAAATCGGCGGCCCTTTTTTATCTGCGCTGCAGCCAGGCTGATCATTTTTAACCTCAGTTGTCACAGGCTTAGCGCCGTGTTTCAGCCAGCATTGCGACCGCCAGTTCAATTCTTTTTAACTCTCTGAGGGTCGATGCTCGCTGCATCTCCAGCCAAATCCAGATTTTAGTGCCCACCTGCGCCTGAAAAGCCAACACTAAACAAAAACCCCAGAAGTTTTGCGCCGCCACATCCACAGTAAAAAACTGATAAGCACAATACACCAGCGTCACCGTCAGCAATAACGCCATGATATAAGCCAGAATCATCAAAGGTTTTAACCCGCCGCGAAAACCCGATTGCAGCAGCGGCACCAGCCCTTGTTCTTCGCGCATCATTTTATCCAGCTGATAGGCTTGTGCTGCCAGCTCACGTTCAATTTCTTCATCGATACTCATGCTGCTACTCCTCGTTGTCCCGGGTAAATTGTTGTTTTAACTGTTGGCGGGCGCGGTGCAAACGCGACTTCACGGTACCCAAAGCAATGTTTAATACCAGTGCAATTTCAACAAGTTCCAATTGATGAAAATAATACAACTGCAACAACAGTTGCTCTGTGGCTGGCAAGGCAGCCATAGCCTGATGTAAAGCGCCATATTCTGCACCGGCCTGTGCCAACAAAAATTGCTGATGTTTTTCTTCATCCAGCGGTTCATGCCCTTGTTGAGCGGCATTTTTCTGAAAATCCAACACTTCCCAGCGCACAGCTTTATACAACCAGCTGCTGAATACCCTGGGGTCGTCCAGCCGGTGAATACGACAAATCATTTTGCACCAGACGTTTTGCACTAAATCTTCTGCCATGGCCGGATTCCCCAACAGATAACCGGCAAATAACCGCAGTTTTTTGTGATAAAACCGATACAACAAAACAAAAGCTTCAGGCTGACCTTGCTGCCATGCCAACACCAGTAAATCGAGTTGTGCTTTAGTCATCTGCTCCTTCAACGGCATTTATTATTGAACCTGCTCACAAGACGAGAGAAACAAGCCACAGGTTCGCACCAGCGAAAAAATAATGACCCGGAGTTCTTCCAACACTCTAAATCCGTCTGAGGGTTATGCCGACTGACGCACCTGCAACACCACTTGTTTGGCCAAAGCCCGGGCAGTAGTCCATTTACCGCCTGTCACTGTTAATAACTGCTGCTGCCAATGCATGCTGTATTCGCGGCTGGCACTGCTGGCGTTCTGGCTGCCGCCAAGCAAAGGTCGTACGCCGGCAAATTCACGCTGAATGTCGGCGGCGTTTTTGGCTGTGACAAAATAGTGGTTATATAAATCAAGCAGATAACTGCGTTCTTCGTGGCTACAGGCAATAGGCTCGGCCAGGCTCTGCCGCACTTCAGTGGTACCAAGTAAAGTCTGGCCCTGGTATGGCAATACAAACACAATACGGGTTTCACCGGGTACTTCCAGCATATGGCCATATTTACTCACCGGCGGCAGCAACAAATGGCTACCCCGCACTAAATCCAGTGGTTGGGTTATTGGCATACCGGATTGTTCCAGCAGCTGATTACTCCAGGGCCCTGCGACATTCACCACCCGGTCAAACTGCAACCAGTTGCTATTGCCTTTGAGCTGAATGGCGGCATCGGCCGTCACGGCCTGCACCGGGCAATGCTGATGAATTTTTACGCCGTGTTTTTCCGCCTGACTGGCCACCCAGAGCCCAAGTTGTTGATCCTGCATCTGGCCATCAAAAAACAAATATCCGCCGGTTAAACCCTCCGGGTTTAAGTCAGGGCTGCAGCGCAACAATTGCGCTGGATTTAACCAACGATGACGGCCTATACCTTTGCGGCCAGATAAAAAGTCGTACAACCACAAACCAATTTTCAGTTGCCAGCGTGGCCGGCGGCCATCCTGATAAATCGGATATAAAATGGGCAAACGCCGGGTCAGTCTGGGTGCTTTTTTGATCCACCAGCGTCTTTCCAGCAAAGATTCCCGTACCAGCCGTAAATGGCCTTGCTCCAGATAACGCAAACCACCATGCAACAGTTTGCTGGACGCTGCACTGGTGGCCTGCATCAGTGCATCCCGCTCAAATAACTCCACCTGATGACCCGCCAGCGCCAGCTGCCAGGCACTGGCCAAACCGTTAATACCACCACCTATCACTGCAATACGCATTTTTGCTCCATTGATGCTAACTCCTTGTTACAGCAAAGCAACTTTTATAGATTTTGTCGAATTCACTACAGTTTCAACGCAAAATTACGGTATATTTTGTTTTCCGTTAACTGGCATCAAATAGAAACAAGACTAGAGTTAGATGGCGCTGCGGCATGGATCCGCCAGCACCGGTAAGCCTCGCACTTGTGGTAAGTTTTGAGTCCAAGGATCTCAGTGGATGAATCAATCTCAGTTTGGTAATACCGCAGCCACCAAAAGTATTAAAGATTTGCTGAGCAAAATTTATGACGTTTCGCCGCGCCGCGATTCGGTGTATGAACAGGCTGCCCAGTATTTTTCTTCACCTGAAGCCAGTGAAATCCTCGAGCTGGAACAACGCGAACAACAGCTGGCCACTGCCGATAAAACCACGGCTAAAACCACGCAACTATTGGCCGACACCCGCGCCTTATTAAAAGAAAAACGCCGCCAGCAACAAGATTACCGCCTCGACCGCATTCGTCATTTAAAACAAGTAGCACGGCAGTTACTGCAGCTGATTGAAGGGGATGATCAGGGCGAAATCAGGTTACAGGCCGCCAGAGCACTTGGCACTATCCAGCTGCTATCGCCAACAAAAGGCCGGAACATTTCTCAGATTAATCAACGGCATAAGCATGCTTATAAAGCCATTTTGGCGGTATTGCTGCTAACGCAGTTGCTGGAAGATCAGCAGCTGAAAAACCGTTATGTGCTGAACAAGTTACAGGAAACAGAACAACAAAAATCGGAGCAATCTGATCTGCTCTATTCGCCGTTTTTTGAAGAAATTCAGCTGCCGCTGGTGATGGCCGTATTGTTACAGGATATCGGCTTACAACACCCGGACGCCCAGAAAATTCTGCATGGTGAAAATGGCGAGCTGGACGAATACCGCACCCTGGCAGCAAACGAGCGGCAGGAATTATTACGCATTAGTTATGAACAAAGTCAGGAATATCTGAAAAATGGTCTCGGCCTGGACACCTATATTGGGAACTCCAAAACAGAACGGGATAAATTCAACCTGATTGAGCAAGATAAACAGTTGTTTATCAGCCACTTACTAAAAGAAGCTATTCAGCCTGAAGATGGCATTGGCAACTTGCTCAAAATACCGCAAGTGTACGTTTCAGTGGTGCTGCCCAGTAAACAAAGTTACCGTTATGACCAGTTACCCAAAGTGAGTGCCGTGCTCAGAGCTGGCGTAACGAAAGGTTGGTATCC
>JAYRUI010000076.1:0-9224 GCA_041919175.1 Rheinheimera sp.
ACCGTGGCTGAATACTACAAAATCCGCGTGGCTGATTTGTTATCGAAACGCCGTTCCCGTTCTGTAGCCAGACCACGGCAAATGGCGATGGCGCTTTCCAAAGAGTTAACCAACCACAGCTTGCCGGAAATTGGTGATGCTTTTGGCGGCCGTGACCACACCACTGTGTTACACGCTTGCCGTAAAATTGAGTCTCTGAAAGAAGAAACTCATGAAATTAAAGAAGATTTTCAGAATTTAATTCGGACATTGTCGTCTTAATAGGGAAAGGTTATGCAATTTTTCATTGACCGTGACACGCTGCTGAAGCCACTGCAAATGGTATCTGGTGCCATAGAACGCCGTCATACCTTGCCTATTTTGTCGAATGTGTTGCTTGATGTAACACCGGACGCCTTGTCGTTAACAGGTACAGATTTAGAAATAGAACTGGTGGCAGCAGTGCCGTTAAATCAGGTACAAGTGCCTGGCCGGGTGACTATTCCTGCCAAAAAGTTACTCGATATTTGCCGTTCTTTGCCTGAAGGTTCGCCACTACATATTTCTTTGCAAGGTGATAACTGCATTGTCAGCACAGGTAAAAGTAAATTTACCTTATCAACTTTAAGTGCCAACGATTACCCGAACCTGGAATCCTGGCAAGGTGAAGTTGAGTTTGATTTAACGCGGGCTCAATTGCGTAAGCTGTTAGATGATACTGCTTTTTCGATGGCCAACCAGGATGTGCGTTATTACCTGAATGGTTTGTTGTTTGAAGTAGATAACGGCACTTTGCGTACAGTTGCAACCGACGGCCACCGTCTGGCGTTAAGTTCAATGGAATTGGCTGTGACAGCAGGTCAGCAGAAGCAAGTGATTATTCCACGCAAAGGTGTGCTGGAGCTGATGCGTTTGTTGGCGAATGATGACCAGATCATTCGTCTGGCCATTGGTCAAAATCATATCCGTTTACTCGACAGTCAGTTTAGCTTCAGCAGCAAATTAATTGACGGTCGTTTCCCGGATTATCGCCGGGTGTTGCCACGCAACAGTTCTAAACAAGTCACAGCGCATCGTTCAGTGTTAAAAGACGCTTGTGTGCGTGCTTCTATTTTGTCGAACGAAAAATACCGTGGTGTTCGTTTTACGTTAAGTTCGGGTGAGTTGCAGATTGTTGCCAATAACCCCGAGCACGAACAAGCGGAAGAAGTGATTGAAGTGGAGTATCAGGGCGATACTTTAGAAATCGGCTTTAACGTGGGTTATGTGCTGGACGTATTAAATACGCTGGGCACAGATCTGGTGATCATGCATTTAAGCGATGCCAACTCCAGTTCGCTGGTGGAAGGTGTTGGTAATCAGGGCGCCTTGTACGTCGTGATGCCAATGCGGCTGTAATAGTTTTTTTGTTATGGCGCTGGCGCTGTTACAGCTGTCTGGTTTTCGTAATATTGAAAGCGCAGCAGTTCAGTTTTCACCTCAACTGAATGTTGTGTATGGTGAAAATGGCAGTGGCAAAACCAGCTTGCTGGAAGCCATTTATTTGTTAGCGCATGGCCGCTCATTTCGCACCAATAAAGCGCAAAAAATAATCATGCACCAGCAAACACAGTTGGTGCTTCACGCCAAAGTTCAGTGGGCGCAGCAGTTGCTCAGTGTGGGTATGTTGCGCGACCGGCTTGGCGAATGGCAATTAAAACTCAATGGCGAGAAGGTGCAACGTGTCGCCGACATCGCCACTCTGTTGCCGGTGCAGCTGATTACTCCTGATAGTTTCAGGTTGTTTTTTGGCGGCCCTAAAGAGCGCCGGCAGTTTTTTGATATGGGATTGTTCCACGTGGAACCTTCCTTTTTTGAACTCTGGGTGTTGTTTAATAAGGTTTTAAAACAGCGTAATGCCTTATTAAAAAGCAAACAGCCTTATAGCGAAACCTATAAGTTTTGGGATTTGCAGCTGGTAGAAGCGGCGATAAGCTTACAACAATTAAGGCAGGCTTATATCACGCAACTCAGTGCAGCGTTGCAACCTTTGTTGCAGGACATCCCGTCTTTGCAACAGCTGGAGTTGGAGTTGGTGCCGGGTTGGCTGGTAAAACAAGGTGATGCAACAGAGCTGCTGAATCAGCTACAGGCAAATTTTGTTAGTGACCTGAAGTTTGGGTACACCCAGCTGGGGCCGCAAAAAGCTGACTTACGCATTAAAGTTGGCGGTGAGTATGTGGACGAATTTTTGTCGCGTGGCCAGCTGAAGATGTTGTTGTTTGCGTTAAAGGTTGCTCAAAGCAACGTGATTTTTAGCAGGGGCCATAAACAGCCTTTGTTGCTGATTGACGACTTGGCGTCGGAATTGGATGACCATTCCAAACGCCATATTTTTAGTTTTTTACATCATATCAATTCGCAGGTGTTTATTACTGCAATTGAAGCTGCTCAGGTCTTGCCATTAGTGTCAGGCGCTGAGGTTGGATTGTTCCACGTGGAACATGGGCAGATAGTACGGACGGATGACAATGGCCGAAGAACATAATTACGACTCCTCCAGTATCAAAGTACTGAAAGGTTTAGACGCAGTCCGCAAAAGACCGGGCATGTATATTGGTGACACAGACGATGGTTCTGGTTTGCACCACATGGTATTCGAAGTGGTGGATAACTCCATCGACGAAGCTTTAGCGGGTTATTGTAGTGATGTATTTGTCACTATTCACAGCGACAACTCAGTGTCTGTGCGCGACAACGGTCGTGGTATTCCAACTGATATGCACGAAGAAGGTGTGTCTGCTGCTGAAGTTATCATGACGGTGTTACACGCCGGCGGTAAGTTCGATGACAACTCTTATAAAGTGTCTGGTGGTTTGCACGGTGTAGGTGTGTCTGTGGTTAACGCTTTATCAGACAAACTGGAGCTGACTATTCGCCGTAAAGGCCAGGTGCATAACCAGATTTACCGTTTAGGTGTGCCGGATGAACCGTTAAAAGTGATAGGCGAAACTGACAGTACTGGTACTGAAATTCGTTTTTGGCCAAGTCCAACGATCTTTTCCGACATCAATTATCACTACGATATTCTGGCCAAACGTTTACGCGAACTGTCGTTCTTAAACTCTGGTGTCAGCATTATTCTGGTTGATGAACGCGACGACAAAAAAGACCACTTTAAATATGAAGGTGGCATCGAAGCTTTTGTGCAGTACTTAAACCGCACTAAAACCGCGATTCACCCTAAAGCATTTTATTTTTCGGCAACACGTGACGACGGCATTTCTGTTGAAGTGGCGATGCAGTGGAATGATTCCTTCCAGGAAGGCATTTATTGTTTTACCAACAATATTCCACAGCGTGATGGCGGTACTCACTTAGCTGGTTTCCGCTCCGCACTCACCCGGGTATTAAACACTTACATCGACGCTGAAGGTTATGCTAAGAAGATGAAAGTGTCGGCAACAGGTGACGACGCCCGTGAAGGTTTAACAGCCGTCATCAGCGTAAAAGTGCCGGATCCTAAGTTCAGCTCACAGACCAAAGACAAGCTAGTATCCAGCGAAGTGAAATCCGCTGTTTAATTTGTTATCAATTAAAAACTCAACTAAAATCTGCTGAAAAACCCGCACGACTCTAAAATTATTGTCACGAAAATTGTTGACGCTGCCCGTGCCCGTGAAGCTGCCCGTAAAGCCCGTGAAATGACCCGTCGTAAAGGTGTGCTGGATATTGCCGGTTTGCCAGGTAAATTGGCCGACTGTCAGGAAAAAGACCCAGCATTATCAGAACTTTACCTGGTAGAGGGTGACTCTGCGGGTGGTTCTGCCAAGCAGGGCCGTAACCGCAAAAACCAGGCAATTTTGCCACTGAAAGGTAAAATTCTGAACGTGGAAAAAGCCCGCTTCGACAAGATGATTTCATCTCAGGAAGTTGGCACCCTGATCACAGCATTAGGTTGTGGTATTGGCCGTGAAGAATACAACCCGGACAAAACCCGTTATCACAGTATCATTCTGATGACGGATGCTGACGTCGACGGTTCGCACATTCGTACGCTGCTGTTGACCTTCTTCTATCGTCAAACGCCTGAACTGATAGAACGTGGTTACATCTATATTGCTCAGCCACCGCTGTATAAAGTGAAAAAAGGTAAGCAAGAGCAGTACATTAAAGATGATGCTGCCATGACTGAGTACCTGACCACACTGGCACTGGATGAGGCAACCTTACATGTGAACCCGGACGCGCCAGGTATCGGTGGTGCACCACTGGAAGCTTTGGTTACTCAGTACCATAAGTGCAAAAATACCATTGAACGTTTAGGTCGCAAAATCCCACTGAACCTGCTGAATGAGCTGGTGTATGTGCCAGGTATCACGGTAGAGATGTTAAAAGACGCAACTCTGACCAAAGAGTGGGTGGCTAAGCTTGCTAAGCGGCTGCAAGACAAAGAAGGTGATGGCTCCAGTTACACCTTTGAAGTCACTGAAGATCGTGAACGTAACCTAACCTTGCCAAAAATTGTCATTCGTCAGCACGGTATCGACAACGAATACGTGTTGCATTATGACTTTATCACTTCGATTGATTACGGCCGTATTGCTGCTTTGGGCGATGCCATCCGCGACTTAATTGAAGACGGTGGTTACATCCGCCGTGGTGAAAAAATCAAACCTATCACCAGTTTTGTTGAGGGTTTGGAATGGTTAATGACAGAGTCGAAAAAAGGCCTGTATATCCAGCGTTATAAAGGGTTAGGTGAAATGAACCCTGAACAGCTGTGGGAAACGACGATGGATCCAAATACACGCCGTATGCTCCGTGTGACCATCGAAGACGCCATTGGCGCTGACCAGCTGTTTAATACGCTGATGGGTGATGACGTAGAACCACGTCGTGCCTTTATCGAAGAAAACGCGCTGCGGGTTGCTAACCTGGACGTATAAGTTTGTCATACTTCGGTGGCAATACTTTGTAGTGAGCATTGTTACTGAACTTGGCGAAACGAATAAAAAAGCCTGATCTGTTGATCAGGCTTTTTTATTGGGCTTGATCCGTCCTGAAATAAGTTGAAGAGTCAGCTGGTTATATCTTCCATCAGTATATGCTCTGCGCTCTCATTGATTTTATGTGGTTTGGTCTGGCCGGATACAAGCAAGGCAGCGAACACAGTCGCCTCGTTAGCCGATAGTAAGCGGGTGAGCCTAAAGACCGGAAAGTGAACCGGAACCTGCACAAAACCTTATATGATGCAGGCTTAGCGTTCTGTCATTTCTAGTGCCGTCAAACAGCAACTTCAGTATTTGTATTGTCAGTTTTAATCCGCATCACATCACCAATATCTTCACAAAAAAATTTCGATTAAACCTTGTACTAATTAATTACGAGTGTAATAGTATATTGATTACAGGTGTAGTCGATGCCGTCAAGCAAGCGGAGTAACAAATGACAAAAGACATTAGCCAGGCCGAACTTGAAGTTCTCAAAGTGTTATGGGGCAAGTCACCACAAAGTGCCAATGAGGTGGTCGCCACATTAGCCGATGCCAGTGAGTGGCATGAAAAAACGGTCAAAACCTTGTTAAACCGTCTGGTGGCAAAAGAGGCGGTGGGTTATGAAAAAGACGGTCGTGCCTACTTGTATTACCCGTTGGTGCAACAGGCTGATTATCAACAAAAAGAAAGTTTAAGTTTTATTCAGCGGGTGTTGTCGGGCCGTATCACGCCTTTGGTGGCGGGTTTTGCTAAACAGCAAAAGCTGGATGCCGCGGATGTGGCAGAGTTAAAACAACTGATTGCCGATTGGGAGAAGGAGCAAAAACATGACTAGCTGGCTGCTGGCGCAACTATTGCCGTTAAGTCTGCTGCTAACCCTGTTGTTGCTGCTACGTCCTTTGGTACTGCGCTTGCTCGGCGCCCGCTGGCAATATGGTCTCTGGGCGCTGGTGCCGTTGTCTTTACTGCTATCTTTCTTACCTTTGCCTGCATATAAAGCAACAGATGACGTTATCAGTCGCTTCCAGGTTGGCATGAGCAAACTAAACGCTGATATCAGTGAAAATATGTATGCCATAAACGGTCTGCTGCTGGTCTGGTTGGCAGGTGTGTTTGCCATTTCCGTTGCACTGCTGTTGCAACAACGACACATAAGGGCGCAGCTGGCTGCCGCCAAAACTTCAGCGCACATAGATTTACCGCCGCTTCGCTGTAAACAAAGTGCCGGTCAGCATGGCCCTTATGTAACAGGTTTGTGGCGGCCGCACCTGTTATTACCCAACGACTTTGCCCGGCGTTTTAACGCCGAACAGCAACAGCTGGTCCTGCAACATGAATTGACACACTGGCAGCGTGGCGACTTGCATGCCAATGCTTTGGCTTTGCTGCTACTCAGCCTGTTTTGGTTTCATCCACTTTGCTGGTGGGCGTATCGGCTGTACCGGCAGGACCAGGAACTGGCTTGTGATGCTGTGGTATTGCAGCATGCCAACACTAAACAGAAAATTGCTTACAGTCATGCACTGCTGAGTCATACCGAAACTGCTGCCAACCACTGGCCGTTGCTCACCAATCCTTATGGAGATAAACAAATGATGAAACAACGTTTAACGCTGTTACAGCAGCAACATGGCTTTAGCAAACCGTTATTAAGTCTGAGTCTTGTGGTTATCACCGTAGCGCTGCTGTGGTTACAGCAACCGGTGTTAGCGGGTTCTAACGACAATGCTGCGCCAGTGAGCAGGGTTGAACCCCGATATCCACTTGAAGCTGCACAGAACAAAATAGAAGGGTATGTGGTGGCGCAATTTGATATCAGTGCTGAAGGTGAGGTGCAGAATGTAAAAATTCTGAAATCAGTGCCTGAACAAGTATTTGATCAAGAGTCGGTACGTGCGCTGGAACAATGGACCTATGCCAAAACGATGGCCGGTCAGCAGGGCGTGAAGGTGCAGCTGGATTTTGTTTTGGATCCGGTGGACCACAACATTGAACGGGTTGAGGTGTCACCGTCAAAATAACCGTAGGATTTTATCAGCCGAAACAGCAAAGGGGCCGGCCGGCTCTTTTGCTGTTTCGGTTACAGCCAAAGCGCAAATTGGCATAAATTCAATAATTTTCCGGTCATTCCTGCAGAAAATGCCGCTTAGCGCTACAGAAACGCCACGTAAATGGGTATACTTTTCGGTCATTTTTGCAGGTATGTCATTCAGCGAACAGGTGCGCCTTCTATGCACAATTACGATATTAAAACATTCCAGGGTTTGATCCTGGCGTTACAGGATTATTGGGCCCGTCAGGGTTGCGTTATTGTTCAGCCACTGGATATGGAAGTTGGGGCTGGTACTTTCCACCCTATGACCTTCCTGCGTTCATTAGGCCCTGAGCCAAGTAATGTGGCTTATGTGCAGCCGTGCCGCCGTCCAACCGATGGCCGTTATGGCGAAAACCCAAACCGCCTGCAGCACTATTACCAGTTTCAGGTGATTTTAAAACCGTCGCCGGCCAATATTCAGGAGCTGTATTTAGGCTCATTACGTGAAATGGGGATTGATACCCTGGTGCACGATATCCGTTTTGTCGAAGACAACTGGGAATCACCCACTCTGGGTGCCTGGGGTTTAGGCTGGGAAGTGTGGTTAAACGGCATGGAAGTGACGCAGTTCACTTATTTCCAGCAAGTAGGTGGCTTAGAATGCCGTCCGGTGACAGGCGAAATTACCTATGGTTTAGAGCGTCTTGCCATGTACATCCAGGGGGTCGACAGCATTTATGATCTGGTATGGGCTGATGGTCCTATGGGTCGTGTCACTTATGGTGATGTGTTCCATCAGAACGAAGTAGAGCAATCTACTTACAACTTTGAACACGCTGACGTGCCCGCCTTGTTTGCCGCTTTTGATCAATATGAAGCCGAAAGCCACAAACTGATTGAGCTGGGTTTACCGCTGCCGGCTTATGAAAAAGTGATGAAGGCATCCCATGCCTTTAACTTGCTGGATGCGCGCCACGCCATTTCTGTTACTGAGCGCCAGCGTTATATTTTACGGGTTCGTACTTTGGCCAAAGCTTGTGCTGAAGCTTATTATGCCGCCCGCGAAAAGCTGGGTTTCCCGTTATGCCGTAACCAACAAGCGCAGCAGGAGGCTTAAGTGGTACAGGATTTTATTGTAGAAATTGGTACTGAAGAGTTACCGCCAAAGTCGCTGCAAACTTTAGCGACGGCTTTTGAACAGAATATCGTTGATGAGCTGAATAAACTCGGTTTGTCATTCAGCAACACAGCCTGGTATGCGGCTCCACGCCGTTTAGCGGTACGCGTGAATCAGCTGGTAGCACAACAAGCCGACAAAGTAGTGGAAAAACGTGGTCCAGCGCTGGCTGGTGCTTTTGACGCTGCCGGTCAGCCGACCAAAGCGGCGCAAGCCTGGGCCGCTGCTAACGGCATCAGCGTTGAGCAGGCTGAACGGCTGGAAACCGATAAAGGCGCATGGTTAGTGCATAAAGCGAAAGTGCTGGGTGCGGCCACCGTCAGTTTATTGCCTGAGGTGATTAACAGCGCGCTGGCGAAGTTGCCAATTGCCAAGCCAATGCGCTGGGGCAATTCTACCGCTGAATTTATCCGCCCTGTACACACTGTGGTGATGCTGTATGGCAACGACATAGTGCCAGCCACTGTGCTGGGTAAAACCTCAGGCCGCGCTACCCATGGTCACAGGTTCCACGCCCCTGCGCTGGTCGATATTGCCAATGCCGATGCCTATTTAAGCACGCTGGAACAGGCTTTTGTGGTGGCCGATTATGCCAAACGTCGTGCTTTTATTGCCGCAGAAGTGGCAAAAACCGCAGCTTCACTGAATGGTGTGGTGGCAACTGACGAAGCGCTGCTGGATGAAGTGACGTCTTTAGTCGAGTGGCCCGTGGTACTGGTGGGTTCTTTTGAAGAGCGTTTCCTCGAAGTGCCGGCTGAGCCGTTAATTTCCACCATGAAAGACAACCAAAAGTACTTCCCGCTGCTGGATAACAACGGCAAGTTACTGAATAAGTTTATTTTTGTGGCCAATATCAACAGCAAAGACCCAAGCCAGATCATCTCGGGTAACGAAAAAGTAGTGCGGCCAAGGTTAACAGACGCGCAGTTCTTTTTTACTGTCGATAAAAAAACCAAACTGGCGGATCGTCTTGAGAGTTTAGGCACTGTGTTGTTCCAGCAGAAGCTCGGCACTTTACGTGAAAAATCAGAGCGTATTGCCAAGCTGTCGGCTTATA
>JAYRUI010000077.1:0-4473 GCA_041919175.1 Rheinheimera sp.
CGGGTAGAGCCGTTAAATATCACGTCTGTCATGGCGTCGCCACGCAGATTTTTGGCCGAGCTTTCGCCCAGCACCCAGCGTACTGCATCTATCACATTGGATTTACCACAGCCGTTTGGCCCCACCACACAGGTCATGGCCGCTGGAAATGGCACCTGCGTGGGGTCAACAAAAGACTTAAAACCGGCGAGTTTGATCTGTTTAAGACGCATGCTTTCGTTATTATCGGCCTTATTGCACTTACAGAATGTAACAAAATGACTTAGGGGTGTCACGGTAAAACTATTGCCGATCAGTGCTTTGCCTTCTAAGCTAGCGCCAATCTGGCACAGCGGCTGCTATTTTTCACATTCATTTGTGTTCGGTAGCACAAGGCCGCTGTGATAGAGATACAGTGAGAACGCTAAAGGTTGTAGGGAGTTGATATGCATTATTTTTTTCAGGGTCTTGGTTTATTAAGTACCAAAGGTTTACGCCGTTTTGTACTTATTCCACTCACTATTAATCTGCTGTTGTTTGCTGTCGCGTTTTTTTTCCTGCTGCAACAGGTGCAGGGTTGGGTCGATTACCTGATGGGCTTTGTGCCTGAGTTTTTATCTTTTTTATCTTATGTGATTTGGCCTTTGCTGGTGCTGAGCACAGTGCTGACGCTGGCTTTTAGCTTTACCATGATTGCCAACTTTATTGCCGCACCTTTTAATGCTCTGCTTAGTGAAAAAGTAGAACAACACCTGACGGGCCAGGCTTTACCTGATCAGGGATTTACTGCATTTTTAAAAGACGTACCCCGGATGCTAGCGCGGGAATGGACGAAGTTTGTGTATTGTTTTCCACGGGCTCTGGTGTTTTTACTGGCGTTTTTCTTTATTCCGCTCTTGGGCCAGCTGATGTGGTTTTTATTTACCGCCTGGATGATGGCAATTCAATATTGTGATTATGCCTACGACAACCACAAAGTGCCTTTTGACACTATGCGTAAGCAACTGCGGGCAGATCTTGGCGGCAGTTATGGTTTTGGCATGACAGTGGCCGTTGCCAGTATGGTGCCGTTTTTAAATTTACTGGTGATGCCGATTGCCGTTTGTGGCGCCACAGCACTTTGGGTCGACCGTTTTAAAACCAGTCATTATCCGCGTTAACTGCCAGCGCTTTGACCACCAGCGCCTTAACACGTATGCAGTGCATAAAAAAACGGCGTCTTCGGACGCCGTTTTTGTTTTTGTCACTGTGATGCTTTCGTAAGCTTATGCTTTAGGGAGTAGCTGGCTTTTTTGCCGGCGTTTTTTCCAGCGCTCCAGCTGCGAAATTGCCGGTGATTTTAAACTTTTGCCGTAACCGTCCGATTTCACCACCACGGGCCGCGACACAATAAGGTTATTCGGATAGACCACCAGCTCACCGTCTTTGGTGCGCAGCACAGTGCTGAATAAATTCACTTCGACTATGGTGCCTTCAACATGGTTACTGCCGTCAATCACACGCACAGTTGCGCCCTGAGCAAAACTGCTCTGGCCCAGCAGAATAAAAAAGGCAGTAATATTGCTGAGTAAACTCCAGGCGGCGAATAAGGCCACACCGACGACGGCAATCATGGACGATGCCAGTACCAACAGGCCTTTAATGTCGATGCCCCAGATGATACTCAGCACCACAACCAGCAATAAAAACAACAGGATATGAAACACCACCATAGCGCGGCGGTTCATTTCCTCTTTCAGCATGGTTGCGGCTATAGTGCGGTAAATAAAAGGCGCAATACGACGGCTTAATACCGCATAAAACAGCAGCACTATGCTGCTGATAATGATCTGCGCTATGGCCGGGCTAAAAGCCAATAATTCTTTGTATTCGGCTAACCAGTTCACCACAAATTTCCTTTTAAATTCAATAAACTAATCTAAATCGTTCAGCGGCCAGCTGACGATATGATCTTCAAAATCTTCCAGCCTGACAGCGGCTTCTGAGATGGTTTTATTGCGCACCGACATCTGTTTTTTATGCATCAGGCTTTTTTTACCGTCATTGAGCAACGGGTGCCAGCTGGGTAACCCACGGCCTTCCTGCAAACGGCGGTAACTGCAGCTGGTGGGCATAAAGAAAATATCTTTTAAGTTTTCTTTGGTTAACTTCACGCAGTCCGGCACCAGCACAGTACGGTTGTCGTAGCAGCTACATTCACATTTATTGCTGTTGAGATACTGGCAGGCAATATTGGTGAAATAGACGGTTTCTTCCGGCATGATGTAGTCGGTTGGCCCTTCCAGGCTTTCGTCTTCTTCATGAATAAATTTATTCAGACAACATTTGGCGCAGCCATCACAGACGGCTTCCCATTCTGCGGTTGTCATTTCTTGCAGCGTTTTGGTTTCCCAAAACTTGTCTTGTAACGTCATTTGGATTCCTGCGTGGGTTCCTGTCTGCCCGAAGGCAACATATTAAGGCCGGATGCTGACACTGGTCTGAACGTCGAGCAGCAGATCCGTTCCCGATTGAAGCTTTAATTGTAACTTGTCCCCGGCCAGTAAAGGGCCAACACCAGCCGGCGTACCGGTCAGCACCACATCACCCGGCTGCAGCGTAAACCACTGGCTCATTTCGCTGATCATGCGGGCAATGCCACGGATCATCAAACCGGCATCACCTTGCTGACGGAGTTCACGATTCACCACCAGCGAAAATGTCAGCTGTTGTGGGGCAGCAATAGTTGCAGCAGGGACAAAACCAGCAAGCGGACAAGCGCCGTCGAAACCTTTGGCGATTTCCCATGGCCGGCCCAGTTGTTTCAGCTGCGCCTGCACATCACGCAAGGTTAAATCAAGCGCCAGGCTATAACCCCAGATGGCATCAGCCACCTCGCTTTCTGTGGCATTGCACAATGGCTGCTGAATAAGCACGGCAATTTCGGTTTCGTTATGCACAGCTCCACGCTCGGCCGGAATGGCAAATTCAGGCGCTAAAGACCGCAAAGCAGTGGCTGGTTTGATAAAAAACAACGCTTCGGGCGCAGTTTTGCTATGCATTTCCTGGATATGATCCAGATAGTTTTGCCCGATACACACCACTTTACCGACCGGCAAATCAATCGACTTGCCTTGCCAGTCATGATGCTGGTACTGATGCTGATAGGTCATGCCAACCTCGTTGTTTGTCGTTTTCACTACGGGATGAACTGCCTGATTAACCGCGGCTGATTTCATCAGCCAGATAACCAACACTGCTGACAAAATAATAAGAGCGGTTCCAGTGCATCAACGTCTGATAATTGTGATACGCCAGATAAGCCCGGCCTTCTTTATCATCCGGCATCACCAACGCTGCTTTTACATTGGCAGCGGGCAAAGCAGAACCGTCAATATTGGTTAAACCCAGCTTGCGCCAATCACTCAGCGTGCGTTCTGACTTGGCCCACCAGGCCAACCACTGCGCTCTGTCTTTACTGCCTTTTGGGATCACCAGACTAAAATCAAAATTCTGCGGTAGTTTCACCTGCCGGCCCCAGGTCACCCCTTGCTGCCAGCCTTCGGTTTTTAGATAATTGGCAATAGAAGCAAAAGCATCGGATCTGTTGGTCCAGATATCTTTATGACCGTCACCATCACCGTCCTGGGCGTATTTCATAAAAGAGCTTGGCATAAACTGGGTGTGCCCCATGGCGCCGGCCCAGGAGCCTTTCATCTCTTTCAGGCTGATATGACCTTCGGCCAGAATATCCATCGCGAGAAAAAACTCATCTTTAAAAAAAGCTTCACGTCTGCCTTCATAAGCCAGAGTCGCCAGCGCTGATGGCACCGAATAGTTGCCTGTGATGCGGCCAAACGCACTTTCCAGCCCCCACAATGCCACCACAAAACGGGCTGGCACACCGTACTTTTTCTCCACCTGCTGCAGCTCAACCTGATGGGTCTGGTACATTTTGCGAGCCATATCAATACGTTGTTTATTCACCCTTTTTGGCAAATAGGTATCTAAGGTTTCGACAAATTCCGGTTGGCCCTTATCAGCCACCACCACTTTGGCGTGAAATTTCAGGCTGGCAAAGACTTCGTCGACCAGCTTTTTGTCGTAACCCCGGGCCAAAGCTTCTTTTTTCAGCGCTTTGCTGTATTTGGCAAAACCTTTGGCGGTTTTTTCTTCGGCTGCATTTTTCTTTGCAGCTTGGTCTGTTTGGGCCACTTTTGGTTGTTTTACCGTATTGGCAACGGAGCGGCTCTGGCTACTGGCGGCTGCGGCCGAAGTGGCTGCAGCACTGTCTGAGGCTTTAGAACTGCAGGCCGTCACCGATAAGGCCAATGAGGCCATAAACACAAATCGAAACAAAACAGGCATCCTTAATCTTTGGCTAACCAGTCTTTATGCTCAGCCATTAAATCCTCTGGCGGTGGCGGCAATTGCAGATAATACCCCTGCTCCGTCAGCATACTTTTTACTTTTTCTAAATCGGCTCCGGCCAGCTGGCTGCGTGTTGCTAAATCC
>JAYRUI010000077.1:4483-9138 GCA_041919175.1 Rheinheimera sp.
AAGGTTTCCAGCAAAGGTTTTGGCACGCAGCTGAAGTCATCACGTTTTAGCAGATACAAATAGGTTTGATCTTTGCGCGGGCTTTTATAAATCACAGTCAACATGGGACAAAATCTACTCTTCGTAACTTGCCTAACACAGGCGCAGACTATACCATGAAGCGCTTATCTTGCGAACCGTTGCCGTCATCTGCACAACTGAGCCAAAAGGCCGGTTTTGCTGACTGCAAGGCGCAGATAAAATAACAATAAACCTAATCATTCACTTTGCACTCACGGTTGCTATGTCGGATCTCTCATTTGAGTTAAAAGGAAGTTTATTTCCTTTATCAGTTTTATATTGTCAGGATTTCAGCGTATCGGCGCTGCGTAGCCAACTCCAGCAAAAACTGGCGCAGGCACCGGGCTTTTTTTTACAGGCACCCGTGGTGATCAATGTAGAAAATGCCAAACAACTTCCTGATTTTATTGCCATTAAACAACTGTTTGTTGAACTGCAACTGGTGTTGGTTGGCGTTTGTGGTGCCAGCAGCGAGCTGAAAAAAGCCGCCCATCAGGCCGGCCTCGCGGCCATGCAGCTGAGTAAAAACAGCAAAACAGAGCCAGCCAAAACAGTAGCGGCCACGCCAGCACCTGCGCCCGCCCCTGCACCTGTGGTGCCGGTTGAAAACAAACTGATTGAGCAAAATATCCGCTCAGGCCAGCAAATTTATGTCAAAGGCGCTGATTTAATTATCAAAGGCACAGTAGGTGCCGGTGCTGAAGTGATTGCCGATGGCAATATCCATATTTACGGTTCTTTGCGCGGTAAAGCTATTGCAGGCGCCAGCGGGGACAGCAGTAAAAAGATCTATTGTTACAATATGCAAGCCGAGTTAATCTCGATTGCCGGTAACTATTGGTTAAGTGAAAGCCTGCAAGGCGAATTTTGGGGCAAGTCGGCTTGTATCAGCTTGCAGGACGGTCAATTAGTATTAGCAGAATTATTCTAAGGATTGTGTGCTATGGCAAAAATCATAGTTGTGACTTCAGGTAAAGGTGGCGTTGGTAAGACCACCTCCAGTGCCGCTATTGGTACTGGCCTGGCTTTAAGAGGCCACAAAACTGTTATCGTCGATTTTGACATCGGCCTGCGTAATCTTGATCTCATCATGGGATGCGAGCGCCGTGTGGTCTATGACTTTGTCAACGTGATCAACAATGAAGCAAATTTAAAACAAGCACTGATCCGTGATAAACGTCTGGACAATCTGTATATTCTGCCGGCTTCACAAACCCGCGACAAAGACGCTTTAAATAAAGAAGGCGTGGAGCGTGTGCTGAACGAGCTGTCCGAAGATTTTGATTACATCTTATGTGACTCTCCGGCCGGTATTGAATCCGGCGCTATGATGGCGCTGTATTTTGCTGACGAAGCTGTGGTTGTTACCAACCCTGAAGTCTCTTCAGTGCGTGACTCTGACCGTATTTTAGGCATGTTGTCGAGCAAATCGCGTCGTGCCGAACAAGGCCTGCCAGGGATTAAAGAACATTTATTGTTAACCCGTTATAACCCGGAGCGGGTGGTGAAAGGCGAAATGCTGAGCGTGGAAGATGTGAATGAAATTCTGGCCATTAAGCTTTTGGGTGTTATTCCTGAATCACAAGCAGTGCTGAATGCGTCAAACTCGGGTCAACCGGTGATTCTGGATACCGACAGTGACGCAGGTCAGGCTTATTTAGACACTGTAGCCCGTTTGCTGGGCGAAGATGTGCCGTTCCGCTTTTTAAATGTGGAGAAAAAAGGCTTATTCCAACGGATTTTCGGAGGCTAACTGATGTCGTTACTCGACTATTTCCGCTCCGCGAAGAAAAACACCGCATCGACTGCCAAGGAGCGGTTGCAGATCATCGTTGCGCATGAAAGACGCCGTCGCACCAGCCCGGATTATTTGCCGCAGCTGGAACGCGACATTCTGGAAGTGATCCGCAAATATGTGGATATTGCAGATGATCAGGTGTCTGTCACTCTGGAAAAAAGTTCGGATGAATTATCGGTGCTGGAACTGAACGTGACTTTCCCTGAAGAAAAACGTTAAGCCGGTATCACTTATTTAAAAAAGGCCGCTAAGCGGCCTTTTTTGTTTCTGATGATCCGTCCTGGATCAATGATTTAGTTAAAGTCATCCAATAAAATCAAGCCTAGCGATGCAGTGCGGTTCGCACCGTCACGAGCCACAGCGGTATAAATTTTATTGCCGGACAGCGTTAAAGCAACAGGTCCGATAGCGGCAGTTTTGCTGCCGGCAGGCGTCACTGTGACAACATAATTGCCAGGCAACAGCGACACATAACCGGTTTCAGCTTTAAAAGGTACATTGGCAAAAGCCGGGCTGCTGCTACTGATATCCGTGGTTGGTGTCACATAAATATCGACGTTGCCCGCCAGCGTAGATGCATGCACCAGCCGTACTTTTGCTTCAGTCGCAATGCGGCGTGGTGTGTCAGCCAATACCAAAGGAGTGATATTGCCCTGCCCCAGCGATCCCGTTGCCAGTACTGTGGCAAAACTGCCGGCCGCCAGGTTTAAATCAGCATTAATCACGACCACAGAATTGTCGGCAGCGGCTGCTACTTTCACGTTATAAGCGCCTGGTGTCAGCTTGGCATAACCGGTAAAGTTCGGGAACGCCAAGTTTGGAATGGCTTTATTGTTATTCAGCAATACATCAACGGCAGGCGCGTCAGACACCGCGTGCACCACACGAACATCTGCGATACTGGCAGCATCTTTAATATCTGCAAAGGTACCGTTGGCATTGACCGCCAACAACGACACAGGTGAAGGCCCGGCAAACCTGTTGTTAATGGCAGCAACAGTTAAATCTGAACCTGCGGCCAGTGCCAGAGTGCCTGAATCAAACACTACTGTATCTGGTCTGCCAGGCAAGGTGACCCGCACCTGATAGCTGCCGGCGGTTAAAGTTAGAGGTGCGGTAAATTGCCGGAAACTCAAAGTTGCCGCCACAGTGCCTGAACTCAGCGCAGCACCCGGTGCTGTCACGTGAATATCAACCATAGGCGCAGCCGCTGCGGCATGAACCACCTGCACCCGGATATTACCGGAAGCAACAGCGGCAACAGGTGCCGCCACCACTAAAGGCTCAACAGTTGAAGTTGCGGCCGTGCCGACAGCAAAAACTGTGTAGCTGTTGGACGCCAACAAAGCCACGCCCTGAGCGTTAATCACTCTGGCTTTGCCGTTTTGCGGTAATAATGCATCAACGCCGAGGTTGTAACTGCCTTCAGGTACCATCACCTGATTGGTGCTCTGGCCATAATCCAGCTTCGCAACCTGCAGCAGTGCGCCACCGTCAATACTGACTGCTGGAGCATCACTGACCGCATGAACCACTTTAATACTGCTTTGTTTCACTTCTACCGGTGGGGCTTTATCATCATTGTTGTCACTGTTGCAGGCACTCAAGGCGCCGAGGGCAAAGGCAGCAACAACTAGTTTTTTCATCCATTGCATTTTTGTTCTCCACAGTTAAATGTCCGGAGTTGTTACGCCTGATGAAAAAATGACGATCAATAAAAATAATTGCGAAAAACAGATAATAAGATTCGAAAAATAACATTGATCCAGCAGGAAAAACCGTCGTATTACGGCCTTCGCAGACCCTGGATCAATGAGAAGCGAATTATTGCGCCTGAATAAGCGCAACAACATGCTCGGGTTGAGGTAAATAAGGCAGTAACACAGCGCGACGCCAGCCGCGTAAATACTCAGGCACAGGCAACAATAAACGCTCTTCATCTGTCACCCGCCAGCACCAGTTCAGATATTCATTGAGCTGACGTTTCACACTCAAAAAACCTGCGGGAATATCAGCAGCTTTGGCTGCCTGTTGTATGGCGTCGGTTAAATCCTGTTGCAGCTGTTTAAAACCAGGGAAAGTGGCCAGATGATAAAAAGTTTGTGGGCATTGCTCTGCTTTCAACGCTTTTACATCGTTGATCAGTTGCAGGATCTGCTGGCCGTGACGTCTGAGCTCACGCGGATGTAAATCCGGCAATTGTGCCAGCGCTTCCAGCGAGGTGGGTCTGCGTCTGGCGAGTTCGTACATCAAAGCGTCTTTGAGCACCAGACCCAGCGCAGTGTCTTTTTGTTCGGCGTAACTCTGCCGCCAGCTGGTTAAAGCACGCAGCACGGCCAGCTCTCTAGGCTGACATTGCCAGCTGTTTTTCAGCTCCAGATATTTAAACTGGGGTGGCAACGCAAAAAAACGCCTGCTGATCATTTGCTCACCTTCGGCCAGCAATAAATCAAATAACTCAGGCCTTGGTAACTTACTGATCAGTAAATCTTTCAGCGGCCACAAATACAACACATCATTGGCAGCATATTCAAGCTGGGTGGTGGCTAGAGGCCGTGCCAGCCAGTCGGTGCGGGATTCACTTTTATCCAGCACCCTGCCTGTCAGCTGCTCCACCATTTTGCCATAACCTAAACTGGCCCCCATACCTGCCAGTTCGGCCAGCAACTGGGTGTCCAATAAAGGTTTGATTTCAAGTAAACCAACAGAAGCAAAAGCTTCTAAATCTTCATTACAGGAGTGCAGCATTTTCAGCACTGAAGGTGCGCGTAACAGCGTATCCAGCGGTTGCCAGTCG
>JAYRUI010000078.1:0-9121 GCA_041919175.1 Rheinheimera sp.
GGCAATTACGTCAGCAAGAGCAGGACGACGACTAGTTGCCATTTCTGCCGAATCTGACATTTAAATAACAAAATTTAACAATCTGATAAGCTCCGTTTGATGCATGATAAAACACCTGCAGAACGGAGTTTGTCTTATGAAAGCGTTATTGTTTTTAATCACCAGCCTGCTGTTGTTAAGCGGCTGTAACAGCGACTCACAAAATATCGCTGAACCACCCCCAGCCCCCGGCAAATACGCTTTTGCCGTGGTGTACGAAAACCACTCCTGGAGCAACAGCAAAAAAGGTTTAGTGATCACGGGCTCCGGCGATATCTACCGTTATGACATTTCAGCAGTCAATCCCGCCAGCATTCTGCGCCAGGACAGCCTGACTGAAGCCGACCTCACCCGCTATTTTGAAGCCGCCGAATACCGCTTTATTGAACAAATGCCAAACGCCCAGCTGCAAAACTTCTGGTCGGTCGCCACGAAAAGTGGCAGCAGCACTTTATCTGAACCCGCCAGTATTTGCCGCGACGCCGGTGTTTTCCAGTATCTGGCCTTCAGTTATGACAAAAACACCCTGCGTTATCGCAGCCATTTGTTATATCAAACCGGTGATTTCCGTATTCAGCAGTCAGACACCGCCATCCAGCCGGTAAAAGACTATCTGCTTGGCAAAGCACTGGCGCAACAAATTGCCTATAAACTTGACCCGGACGGCAATAACTGGTGTTCTGGTATGTAAACCATCACAACACGAAGTTTATCGCATGAGGCTGGAAGCAAAACAGAGTCTGGTTTTAGTGGTTGATATTCAACAAAAGCTGGCACCGGCAATTGTCAAAAACGAACAACTGCAACAAGCGGCACTCTGGGTGCTGCAAGTGGCCACCCAACTCAAGATCCCAATACTGGCCACCGAACAATATCCGCAGGGTTTAGGTGAAACCCTGCCAGAGTTGCGCTCTTTAGTTCCAGAGCAGGCCATCTTCAGCAAAATACATTTTAGCGCCCTGCGTGAAGCTCATATTCAACAAGCCATTGCCGCGCAGCAACGCCGGCAGATTGTTGTAATGGGTACCGAAAGCCATGTTTGTGTGCTGCAAACGGCGCTCGATTTATTAACTGCTGGTTACCAGGTGTTTTTAGTGGAGGCGGCCGTTGGCTCCCGCACCCTAAAAGATAAAAGATTGGCGCTTTGCAGGTTACAACAAGCGGGTGCCGTGATTGTCAGCCCGGAGATGTTGGCTTTTGAATGGCTGGATAAAGCCGGCACGGGGGAATTTAAAACGTTACTCAACGGCTGGATCCGCTGAGCCTGGCCCCTGCCGGCCTCTGGCTCAGCGGTTTTTTCCCGTCCGATATAATGACACTAAGACGGTTAGTTCAGAATTTCAACTGCAGTGGGAACCAATTGCCAGTTCACAATAGGCGAAGTAACAGTGACCGGGTCAAAACTTTTACCTTGCGCTCCTGCCTGAGCCGCCAGTTGCTCGCGACTTGATTCTAAATCGAGCTCAACTTTTACCAGCTGGCCCGTTGCCAAAGCTTGTTTACCACGGGCACTGACCGGGAACACCATATCACCATCGCGCACTTTAATTTTCAGTTGTTTGCCGCTACCTGCTGACAACTGCATCCAGCAGCCTTTTTTCTGACAAACACTCACCACCTCAGCCTGTACTGTGATGGTTTTACCCAAAAAAGATTCAGGTTTTGCCTGTACTTCGCTGATAGCCACAACAGCGGATTTATCCACCTGTCCACCAAATTGCAAAGAAGCAGCTTGTAATGGTAAAGCCACCAGCAGTAACGATAAAAAGATGGCGGATATTTGTTTCATTTTGCTCTCCCTGGCGCTTTTGCGCTGAATTTATTCAGAATTAAGCCTTTTTTGCCATTTATCACAGCAATATAAGAAATTTGTCAGCCATTTCAGCTGCCAATACCATGAAATTAATCAGACAAAACGGCAGTATAAAAACAGTAACAGAAGTACCTGAATCAGGCCACAATCAAGACTGGGAGAAAATCTGATGAATACCAATAGCATAAATAATGCGCAAAACAGCTATGCGCTTTATAACACCTCAGCGCCAGCCACGAACCAAAATACAGCTACCACCACAACACAAAACACCACAGCAAGCACAGCTGATACTGTGACTATTAGCCCTGAAGCACTGGCATTACAGCAAGCGGCTGACGGCCAGAATAATATTGCACCGCCAATCAATACGCCAAATTATGGCGGTGGTTATGGCGCTCGACCACCACAGTAATCTGGCAGGAAACGAATAAATAATGGAAACAACTTTTCAACAAATTTTGTTAACGCTGTCGGCAGACAACAAGATTTTTTTGTACATTGCCAACTACGCTATTATCGGTAATTTACTGCTGTTGGTTGCCGCCCTGCTTTATGAAAAAAAACTGAATTCAATCACTATCTCGTTTTTTGTCATCTGTTTAAGCTTGGCACTCTCCAGACTATTAACCCCGGCACTATATGAAATTTCGTCAGGACCAACGGTGCTGCATAAGTTCGTTTGGTATGGCAGCTGGATAATCATTGACGTATTTTGTATTTGGCTTATTTATTACATGCACTTAGTACAAAAGCTGCACGCAACTCAACTTTCCATCATGACGTCTTTAATCTGCATAGCTACAGCGCTTATACAAGCAATTGATTTTATTGACCGAGCAACCTTGCAAAGCAACTTTTTTGCCAGTGCCTATCAAATGTTACTAGCTGTTATCAACGTGGGTTGCATTCCTTTCACTGCATATTTCTGGCTGGTAGAAATCCAAAAACGCCGACTGATAGTCGCAGGAGCATAAAATGGCTTTATTGCTGATTTTGGTAACTTTCCTTTTGCTAATCCTGGCTATGCATCTGCATTTAAAATTGCGGCAGCTGGCCAAAGAACCACAAATTTACGCTGAAGTTGCTGTTGAGCTGCAACAACGTGCGCATGATTTATTGGTGCGTAAAGACCAGCTGGATGCACAACAAAGTCTGGAAAGCAGTGAAGAAAACAATAACTGGCGCAATGACGTAGCTCAGTATATGGAAGATTACGAGCAAGAAGCGCTGGCGCGTAGCAGAGTACATTTAGGCCGCAAAACCCCGTCGCTGTCCTGACGGGGTCTACTAGCATCAACCACGCTGATAAGGGCCATGGCCCGGCAATAACTGCCGCAACGCTTTGGTTATTAAATTCGGATAAGCAGTTAAATGATCATCCGCCGGCAGTACCTGCTGTTGCAGCTTTAAGCCAGGATAATTGCGCTTTTTCAGGGTTCTGACCATTAAATCCATATCTTTAACTAAATCCCTGTCCTGATTAAACAAGGGCGCAGGGCCTATGGCCTCATATTCGCCAACATAAAACAACAACTGCACCGGCAAGTCTTTGGCACGGCTGGCATATTGTTGCTCCAGCCTGAAACTTTCCTGCTGATCAAACCAAAAAGACGGACTGCCCAGAATATAACTCTGAAAAAGTTCAGGCTGATGAAATAGCACATAACTGCCAAACAAAGCGCCATAAGAGTGACCGGCATAAATAAAACGGCGCTCATCAAGCCGGTATCTTGTTTTTAACAGCGGTAACACCTGATGCTGCAAATAACGCAGATGCAAGGCCGCACCTCCATATTCAGTTGCGCTGTAACTGTTCTTATCCCAGCCAGGTCGTTTTTTTGGATCGCTCGGCGTGTAATCGCGGCTGCGGCTTTGTGCCGGGCTGTCGCCTTCGGCATAACCTAAACCGACCAGGACAAAATCTTCAATATTGGCACCATTTTGCCCTACCCGCGCCCTGATACTGCGCACCAGCGGGAAACTGTAGTTGGCGTCAGTCACCAGCAACATAGGGTATTTTTTGCGGTTTTGCGCATAAGATGGCGGCAAATCAACCCACAACTGATAGGTTCGGCCATTGGCTTGCAGCCGGTGAACTTCAGTGTTGGGCAATGTCAGCGGCTGAGCAGTGCCTTGCGCTTTGGTTTCAGCTTCTGTCGTTCCGGCGCCTTCCTGCATAGGCGCTTTGGTTTCTACCGCATTACCGGTTGCAGTAAGCAACATCAGTAAACCGGCCATAACCGCAGTTTTGGGTAACAATACCATCCTGATTAACCCCCTGCCCGGTGCTTTGGCTTCTGTGTTGTTTTTTGTGCCAACAGCCGGTTATTTTTTTCACCGCCAAGCACTTGTTGCCAGAACCACCCCGCCAATGGGCCAACCACATCAGCTTCAGCATTGGTCAGCAGCACCAGGCCGTAGCCAGTTTGCGGTGAATAACCAATATAAGGCCGGTAACCATCCACCACACCACCGTGGTAATACAGACGCTGATCGTCATACTGCACCATCCGCCAGCCGCGGCCATACCACAGACTGGTGTTTTTAAACTGCCGCCAGTGTTCGCCCCTCGGTTTGCCGGGAATGCGGGTGAGCGGCTGCTGTAACTGACTGAGCATCTGTGCTGACAGCACCTGGGGTTGTGTACCCAGCATGGCTTGCAGATAAACAGCTAAGTCCCGGGCGCTGGCGTTTACACCGGCAGCTGCACTGACCCGGTAAAAGTTAGCTTTAGGTTTTACCTGACGCCAGCCTTTGCCACCTCGCTCATGTGGCATGGCTTTATTGCGGGAAGCCAGCAAGGGTGCCAGCCCAACAGAAGCGGTTTGCATCCCAAGCGGCTGAAATAATCGCTGCGCCAGGAGCCGGTCATAACTTTGGCCGGTGGCTCTTTCCAGCGCATTACCTAATAAACCAAAAAATACGTTCTGATAGCTATAACAACGGCCTAAAGGGCACACCGGGCTTAACTCACGCAGCCTTGGCAGAATTTGTGCCGGCGTTTGATCCGCTTCAATTAAGTCTTCAAAAGCATGTGCCCAAAAACCACTGCTATGCGACAGCACCTGCTCCAGCGTCAGGCTTTGCGTCAGCTCCGGCGTTCTGAGCTTTAACTCGGGCACATAAGAGGCCAGTGATTGTTGTAATTGTAATTGCCTGGCATGTTGCGCCTGCACCAGACTAACGCCAGCAAAGGTTTTGGAAACAGACGCCAGCCGGAACACTGTGTCGGCATTCACAGTGGGCCTTTCGCCCACAGCACGCACGCCATAATGGCCCAATTTAATAATTCGATTGCCCTGCACTATGGCATAAGCACCACCAGGCACCTTGGCTTTTTGTAGCTTTTCTTTAAATTGCTGCTCAAAGTTGCGTACCAATTCAGCTTCAGACAAAGGTACAGCCTGAGTTATGGCACTGATAAACAACAAAAAAATTAACGCACCTTGTAGCCGCAACATCCCGGATAACATATTAAAACTCCAAAAATATTGATTATTTTTCACCAACAACAAGCGACTTTTACAAAGCGGGTAACAACACCAGCGGGTTCTGGGCCTGACCAAAATGCAATAACTCAAAATGTAAATGGGGTCCTGTAGCTTTACCGCTGCTACCCACAGTGCCTAACGTTGTGCCTGCAGTAATAAAGTCGCCGGCACGCAGCTGAATTTTGTCCAGGTGGGCATATAAAGTCTGATAACCGCCGCCATGATCCAGCAGCACCACATTGCCAAAATTGGGGTGCAAACTACTGTTGTCGGCAATCAGCACCCGACCAGCGGCGGCGGCTCTGATGGCATCCCCGGTGTTGCCGTCTAAATCCAGCCCCAGATGCGGTCTGTACTGACGAATCGCACTTTTTACCCCATAACCTGAATTGATCTGCACCCGCTCCAGCGGCCATTGCCACTGCTTTGGCGCATCATGTTGCGTTTGCCACAAACCCAGCAGCAGATAAACCAAAGCACTCACCATAAAAATGGCCAGCAGCAGGCCCGCCAACTGCTTTGATTGATGTGGTGGCACCGGCTGAAACAGCTGTAACAAACGTTGCCGGTAAAAAGATTCATCACAGCCTGGCTGGGTAAAACCGGCACTCAGATTTCCTGTTGCCTGTTGGTATTTCAGACAGCTCAACATGGCTTTTCCATAACTCAGGGCTGCTGATGGTTGTTGCGCCAGCACCTGTCGGTCCACAGTAAATTCAATGGCTCGGCCAAATGCGGCTTCAAGCCGCGCCAACACAGGGTTAAACCAAAATAGCTGGACTAGCACACGCCATAACAACAGTTGTTGCGGATCCCGCCGCCTGACATGACAAAGTTCATGTTGTAATAACAACAAACGCTCAGCCGGCGGAAAAGTGGCAAAATTTTGTGGCAATACTAGTGTCAGATGCCAGCAACCAAATACAAAAGGTGAGCTGACCGCCGATTGTTGTTTGAGCCGGAGTTTTTGCAGGCCTTGTGTTAATAAAGCTGCGTTTTCGGGGTTGATATCAGCCAGCAAAGCCGAAAGCTGTGGATGAGCCGCTGCATCGGCTAACAAAGTTAACCGGCACCATTGTTGCCCAAGCCGGAATAACCGCCAGCAAACGCCCGCCAGCCAAACCAGCAACAACAAAGGCAGAATAAATGTATTCAGATCTGCAGATTGCAGCAGCGAAGGGTGCTGCGCTGTTGCCACCCACTGTGTGCTATGACCCACCATCTCCACCAGCAGTTGCGGCGGAACAATGCCCGTTTGTTGCCAGTTAACCTGCGGCCACAAAGGTAAAAAACAACAGGCGCACAATAACCAATATAAAGATGGTTTTTGCAACAGCTGCGGCCAACGGCGCTGCACTCTCTGCAGCAACCACCACAGTAGCTGACTCCAGGCCACAAACACTACCAGCTGCCACACCAAAGCATTCATTTGTTGTGATCCCGCTGTGCTGAAAGCTGTGCCAGTAACTTCTCCAGCTCGGCAATTTCGCTGGCATTCACCAGCTGACTATCGGCAAACATCGCAACAGGCAAAGGTCCTTTCAGCTCAAACACCCGGCTGGCAAAATCCTGAGCAAAAGCCGCCAGTGTACTGACTTTGTCCACTTGCGCTCGGTAGCTGTTTTTATTGTTTTGACTTTCTAAACTAATCAGACCCTTTTCCACCATCCGCTCCAGGGTTTTGCGGGTGGAGGAATAACCCCAGAGCAATACTTCAGCAAGCTCGTCGTGCAACTCACGGGCTGTCAGGGGTTGTTTTAACCATAACAATTTCAGAATTTCCAGTTCGGGCGCTGTTGGTTGTTGCATACAAACACAAGGATAAATTGGCAATGCGCCACATACTGCGACATTTGTCGCAAAGCCGCAAGCAAAAAGTGCGACAGATGTCGCAATCAAGCCGGAGCCTCGCAAAAACGCCATTTTTCGGCCTGTTTAATCCTGAAACATCAGGCGGACACTTGAAGCGCAAACCAAAGATCCCCATGCTGGTGATTAGCCCTGCTTCAACAGCAAACTTGTAGTTAATTTTGTATTCAGGAGTTTTTATGTCTGCTTCCCGTCGTTATTCGTTACCTTTGTTATTGTCGTTTTTCCTCACCAGTTGTGGTTATTTCAGTGCAGACCCAAAACAACTCGCAGAACAAGCCTGGCTGGCCAAAGATCAACAACTGGCTGCTGCTGTACAACAAATTCGTGACCAAGGCCTGGATGCGGTAGTGGCAAGCGCTGAAGCGGGCTCTGTCGCTTCTTGTGTTGCCGCTAAACTGGCTGCGGATCCACTTGGCAAACTGATTAGCGTAGAAGGTGCTTTGGCCGAATCGGCCAAAGTGGCGCAGTTATTGGCCGATTTAGAGCAACTGCTGCAACAGGATTTTAGTTTTGAACAACTGGCCGGCGCTTTGGAAAAAAGTGCTGATGCTGCCGCTTATGCCAAAACACTGATTGAACAACAAGGACTGGAACAGGCTTTGTTAACCTTAAAACAGATGGTCAGTGCCAGCACTGCCATGGCGCAACAGGATTTAGGTGTGCATTTACAAAAGTTGCTGCAGGGTTGTCAGGCCACACCTGAAACGACTCCGAGCCAAAAAGCCTGATACCCAAAACCGGATAACAACGGCAAACACAGGCTGATTCAGCGGTTCAAACAACACCCTTTGTTTCATCGGCAATAAAAAACGGCGACTGAAGTCGCCGTTTTTTATGTCTTGCTTTCAACAACTCAGAACTGATAACGCACCGTCAGCAGATATTGCTGTACGCCACCTGGCGCCAGGTCGATGTGCTGATAACTCAGCCCGGCACCAAAATTAGTGCTGAGCTGATAGTTCAAAGCAACACCGGCATACCAATCTGTGCCATCCACTTCATCGGTCACAGTGCTGTTACCTAAAGTACTGCTGAGGTCGGCTTTCCAGCGCAACATACCCACAGGCAGTTCAAACTGCCAATCTGCAACCCGTAAAAACTGCCAGCGCACCCCAGCCGAAATACCATTGCCAAGCACAGGCGTTGCCGCCAGCGCAAGTTGTTGATAAGAAGCCGGGTTTAAGGTGCTACCGGTCAGTGCTGCAGTGCCGTCACCCAGCTGTTGATAACCCGCCTCAACTGCCAATCCATCCAACAACTGATAACCAGCCACAAACTGATAAGCAGTGTCGGTGTCATCCACCGTTAAATTGCTACCGGCTGGCAAGGTCACTGTCGGCGCAGATGCGCTGCTTTGCCCCGCCCCAAGCTGCAGATAAATATCTGCAGCGCTGGCATGTCCGGCAAACATTACCACCAGCACCAGGCGGATACGGCGCCACAACACCAGCATTACAAGCGACAGCAGCGCGGCGATACTGCCACTACCACCAGATGATTTCCCTTCAGTCACCACATTCTGATAAGCCGTTACGTTCACGCTTAATACCGCTGCTGCTTCGCCACCTTTACTGTCGCGGATGCGGTAATTCACGGTATCAGTGCCGCTAAAACCAGTTTTTGGTGTGTATCTTATGGTGTTACTCGCTTCAATACTGACACTGCCTTGTTGGACCGTGGCCGCGATCACCGTCAGAGCGTCATTGTCGACATCTTTATCGTTGGCCAACACATTGATGCTGATGGCCGTTCTGTCGTCTGTGCTGGCACTGTCGTTTACCGCTACCGGCGCCGTATTAAAGTACACAGAAACAGCACCAGGGTCGACGACAGCCGAATTCACCAAACCGTCATCGTCATTGGCGCCACCATCTTCAATCGTCAACTGCACACAAAGATGACC